>NZ_JBSFJX010000143.1:0-19654 GCF_053598275.1 Streptomyces sp. NPDC001156
TTGCCTCAGCAACAAGTTGATCTATCAGGACGTCCCGTTGCGTCATTCACCAGGGCTTGACCTGCACCTCAACACTCAAACGCAACGGTGTTGGCATCACCATTGTGTGGTGATCAACGAGCGGGGCGAGCGGCTGCTGTCCCGCCGAGTCCTGAATGACGAGGCGGCCCTGCTAGAGCTGATTCGCGACGTCCTGGACATCGACCAGGAAGTGCTGTGGGCGGTGGACGTCAATCACGGCGGTGCTGCGCTGCTGATCGGTCTGCTGCTCAACCACGGCCAGCCCATGGCCTACCTCACTGGCCTGGCCGTCCACCGCGCGTCCGGCACCTACCGCGGTGAGGGCAAGACCGACGCCAAGGATGCCTTCGTCATCGCCGACCAGGCCCGCATGCGCCGCGACCTCGGCCTGCTGCGGCCCGGCGACGAGATAGCCGTCGACCTACGCATCCTCACCACCCGCCGCACCGACCTCGCAGACGACCGCACCCGCCAGATCAACCGGCTCCGCGCCCAACTGCTTGAGTTCTTCCCCGCGTTGGAACGCGCGCTGGACCTCACCAACAAGGGCACCGTCATTCTCCTGACGGGATACCAGACACCGGCCGCCATCCGCCGCGCCGGCGCGAAGCGCATCGAGACCTGGCTGCGTAATCGCAAGGTCCGAAGCGCCGCAGCCCTGGCCAACGCCGCCCTTGAGGCAGCGCAGGCCCAGCACACCGCACTGCCCGGCGAGACACTGGCCGCCGCCATGGCGGTCCGTCTCGCGAAGGCGGTGATGGCCCTCGACGAGGAGATCGCCGAACTCGATGCGCTCATCGAAGCCCGGTTTCGTGAGCACCCGCACGCCGACGTGATCTGCAGCCTGCCCGGAATGGGCACTCAGCTCGGTCCCGAGTTCATCGCTGCCACCGGCGGCCACATGACCGCCATCGCGAGCGCCGACCGTCTTGCGGGCTACGGAGGCGTGGCCCCCGCTGCCCGCGACTCCGGCCGCATCAGCGGCAACCACCACCGCCCGCGGCGCTACCACCGCGGCCTGTTGCGGGTGTTCTACCTGTCGGCGATGGCGAGCCTGAAATCCTGTCCAGCGTCGCGGACCTACTACGACCGCAAGCGCGCCGAGGGCAAGGGGCACAAGCAGGCCCTGATCGCGCTCGCACGGCGGAGAGTAAACGTCCTCTGGGCGATGATCCGTGACGGAGCGTGCTACCAACCTGCACCGAGTGTCGCACCTACGGTTTAACAACGGCATTGGGATGTTCTCTACGCTCAGTAATCGCAAAGGACGACCTGGCCCCGCTGCCATTTTGCCCGCTTGAACCCTGGCGGTGCAGGGTGGATCCATGACATGGACAGCACCACCGGTCGAGCGCACCAACCAGCTAGGTGACCTGGGTACCGTAACTGAGCGTCAGATGTTGGAGGGTTGGCTGAACTGGCACCGGGAAACGTTGCTGGCCAAGTGCGCCGGGCTTGAGTCGTCCCAATTGGCGCGGACGACCGTAGAGCCGTCGAACCTCACCCTCCTTGGCTTGGTCCGGCACATGGCGGAGGTAGAGCGATGGTGGTTCCGGCGAAGCTTCGCAGGTGAGGCTATCGGCGACGTCTTCACCGGCCCGTCAGATGGCAATGAGGGACTCGACGGAGTTCACGCAGCCGATGCGGAGAGAGACTTCGGATTGTTCCAGACCGAGGTCAAAGCGTGCGACGTGGCAACGGCCAGGCACGACCTCGACGAGACCATCACGTCCTCTCGCGGAGTTTCCCTCAGCCTGCGCTGGGTCTACGTGTTGATGATCCAGGAGTACGCCCGCCACAACGGCCACGCCGACTTCCTGCGGGAGCGGACCGATGGGGCAACGGGTGACTGAGCTTCTTCCTCAGACCAGTCCGGCAGCAGGTGCCCGGGAGATGGGATGAGCATCAGAACGGGCACGGGTCCCCGTGATCATGGAGTTCGTCGGCGCCGCCATGACTTCCCCCTTGCAGGCGACCGCCCGGCCCGGGCGGCAGGGATAGGTACGCAGAGCATGCCGGGCCCGCGCCCGTGAGAAGGCGTCGGACGCTGAGCACGTGACCGCCGCGCGCTCGGAGGAGGGACGGCTGCGCATGAGAGGGGCGTCCTGACATCCACAGATGACATCAACAGCAGCGGACGAGCCCGCATCGCGGCGACCGAGTATGGCCCCTGCGGCGTGGAGGGAAGGAGGCCCACCAGAGTCGAGACACGCACTGGATCGAACTTGTAAAGCGGGGGTCGTCGGCGGAGAGTGTCTTGAGGTGGCGGCGCGAACGGAGGCGATCGTGGATGCGCCTGAAACCGGACGAGGGTGAGTGGAGTGGAAGCCCTGCCGTTCGTTGACGAGCATCGGGTGCTCGTGTCTGCTCCGGCTTTCGTGGTTTGGAGTGCTCTGGCTGCGCAGATCCCGCAGTTCACCGGCTCCGGAACGTTCGTCCGCTTGCTGGGCGCTTCACCGAATCGGACCGCTGGCGAGCCTGTCACCACGGACGCGACGCTCCCAGGCTTCCGCGTAGCCGAAGCCGTCCCCGAACGCCGTCTCCGATTGATCGGACGTCACCACTTCTCCCGCTACCAGTTACTGCTCACCCTCGCCGAACACACCAGCGGGACGCTGCTCAGCGCTACGACGTATGCGGCGTTCCCGGGGCTGCATGGGCGAATCTATCGCTTGATCGTCATAGGCTCCCGCGTCCATCGCGTACTAGTGATCCGCCTTCTGCGCGACGTGCGCCGCCGGGCCGAAGAGGCGGCGAGCGGCGCATGACCATCTTGTCGGGCGTGGACTATTCGTGAACAAGTGGCGCCACGTGGACGAGCCACAGGCGGCGTGACCTACTCGAACGCTCGGGAGCCAAGCCCGCTCCAGATTCATGTGTGCTTCAAGTCGCTCCGCCGGGGTCGGTCTGTTCGGCATACTCAGGCGCCCGGACCGCGAGCGCAGGGGGTGGGCGATGTACGGTCGGAGCGATGAAGCATGGGATCAGTTGGCCAGTGCCGGCTTGAAGTTCCTCGTTGAGCGGGCACAGCTCCGCAAGGTCACGACCTACCAAGGTTCGTCCGGCGCCTCGACGATGGCCACATGGTCGTAGGGACCGACGGTCCAGTAGATACTCAGGTGCTGCGCTCCGAGCTTCTGTACCGCTGAACCGAAGGTCTCGGCGCGCCTCGCGATGTCCTCATAGTTGCGGACTCGTTGATCGGTCCAGCTCAGCAACGCGATGTCCGGCGGCATGTCCCTTCACCTTCACGAGGAGACACACCGCAAGGTCAAGCCTGGGCACCTGGGCCAGAAACTGCACGAGTTACGCACCCGAACGTGAAATTTCGAGCGCCCCCGGCAATCGAGAGCAGGCTGACGTCCACTCCGACATCAACGACATCCGATGCGCTGTACTGCTCCTCATCCGCTCCGGGTGCTCTGTCGAGCGCCACCGGCGCTGTTGCGATGCTCGCGCACCGCGATCCGGGCCAGCTTTGTCAGCATCATGCCGTTGCGGATCGAGACGATGTAGTCCACAGGGAGCCCGTGCATCCGGATGCCGGGACCCCGCAGGGGGTGCCAGTCGAGAACGAAAAGAGTGTTCTCACCCCAGGGGATCAAGTTCATGGCGATGCGGGCTGCGCCGAAGGGGTCTGCCTTCGCTTCCAGTTCCAGACGGCGTTCCGGCTCACAGATGCGTACGACACAGGTGTCGTCGAGGGCCAGTCGGCCGACGCCGACTCGGACTAGGAGGCGGGCGCCTACTTCTGGCCAGTGCGGGTCAGCGGCGATGACCTGTTGCGTTCCTGAGACCCATTCCCCGTAGCGATGGCCATTGGACAGCAGGCCCCAGACTCTCGACGGCGAGCTCAGGATCAACCGGAGGTTCCGGGCCACATCACCCACGCTCCCTCTGTCCGCTGCTCCTCGACACTAGCCGCCCCGGACACCTCCAGCATCCGCAACCGTGGTCAGGACAGGCACCCGCACGGCATCGTGCGCGCCCGGGTCAGCAGGCAGGGTCACAGCCCTGATCGGCGCTGCCCGTCCAACTGGCGCCGAGTTGTGCGCTCGTCCAACCAGGTGACGGCGGCGACCGTCCGAGCTCGGATGCCCCGGTCCCGGGCCGGCTGCCGGTTCGGCCTTAAATCGGCATCGAGATCATCGCCGCCTGGTCACCATCGGCAGTGACGCCGGTGTTCCCGTGACAGCCCGAAGAGGGCGGAGTGCGACATGGCCGCGTGGATCCGGCCGAGGCTCACATCTCGACAAGCCGGCCAGCACGTTACTGGCCGCGTGATGACACGGTCAGGCGGGCTGCCACAGCTCGATCCGATTGCCCTCAGGATCGGTGAACCAACCGAATCGACCGACACCCTCCATGTTTTGAGTCTCGTGAGCCACGTCCGCTCCCTTGGCGCGCAATTGCGCGAGCATCGCATCCAGGTCGCGGACTCGGAAGTTGAGCATGGTCTGCTGGGCTCGGGGCCCGAAGTAGTCGGTCTCGGACTCGAACGTCGCGAACACCGTCGCACCGGGTTCCTGATGCCACAGCCCGTTCTCATCGGCGTCCAGACCCAGGCAATCGCGATACCACGCGCTCAGGGCCCCCGGGGCGGTGGCCCGCATGAAGTATCCGCCGATTCCAAGCACACGTTCCATGCCGCCATCTTGCCAGGACGGCGATCGGGCGCGCGGGCACCACACCATCGCCCGCTTCACACCCCTGTCTCAATCGTGGGGGAAGTCGTCAGACAACCTTGAGCAGGCGTTCCGCCAAGACGGCTGCCGAGGCAGGGTTCTGTCCGGTGAACAGGTTGCGATCCACCACCGTGTAGGGCTTCCACATCTCGCCCTTGGTGAAATCGACGCCCATCTCGATGAGCTCGGTCTCGACCGTCCACCTCGCCCGTTGGGCGAGTCCCACCGCTTCCTCTTCCTCGTTCGTGAACGCAGTGACCCGGTAGCCGACGAACGGCGACTTGCCATGGATCCTGGTCGCCAGCAGGGCCGCCGGCGCATGGCAGACGATGGCGAGCGGCTTGCCGGAAGCGAGGGCCGCTGTCAGGAGCCGGCCCGCGTCGGCATCGAGGCACAGGTCCTCCATGGGCCCGTGGCCACCCGGAAGGTAGACGGCGTCGTAATCCTCCAGGCGGGCATCCGCCAGTTGGATCGGGCGCCGCAACACCTCCGCGGAGCGGATGATCGCCTCCAGATCGAGGGCGATCTGGGCGCTGCCGGCCATCTCGGGGCGCAGGCTCATCATGTCCACCGTCGGTACGACCCCGCGAGGGGTAGCGACGACGATCTCATGGCCGGCCTCGGTCAGCGCCTTGTACGGGGCCGCGAACTCTTCGGCCCAATAGCCCGTCGCGTGCCTGGTGCCATCTTTGAGCGTCCAATACGCTGTCCCGGTCATCACGAAAAGCAGCTTTGCCATTGGACAATCGCCTTCCCGTCCAGATCCGACATGGTTAGCGCATATCCCCCAGTCACAGCATGGTCTGTGCGCAAGTCATCCGCGAGGTGTGCGGTGCTGTTGAAAAGGAAAAGCGGACCTGACCTGCCATTCCCTTGAAAGAGGCGCTGTCTCGAGTACACCGCCACCTCGAGATCATCCAGGCCGCCACGAACCATGGACGATCGGACATGGCCCAGCCGTACGATCCCTATAGCGCGCTTCCCCCGGTGAAAATCCTCGCGCTGCGCAGCACGGACTTCGTCGGCGGTGAGATCTTGGGGGGCCCAGCGCAGCAGCCTGTTCGGCAGGCCGGGCCAGGATCGCTCGCTCCCCGCACCTGGCCTGGGACGGCCATCCGGCCGAGACGCTGAGCTTCGCGGTCACCTGCCACGACCCGGACGCGCTGACGGACAGCCGGGGGGAGGCAACCCTGCCTGGCTCGGCTTCCGGCCCGTGGCCCACGCCTGGAGCGAGCCATGCTCACGCCGGTCTTCGGGGTCCTCGCCTGAGCAGGACGACGGCAGGTGAAGCCCGGCTCGCCCCTGCGCGGCCCCCGGTCCTCGAGGATGGGGGCCAACGCGCGTTGTCAGCCACGACGGTGTCGTCAGGGTGCGTTCGATCCCGTGACGATCGGGCCGTTGTGGCGGGCGTCCACGGGGCCGGCGACGGGGAGGGTGGTGAAGAGGGTCAACGTGACACAGCAGGCAGCCAGAGCCAGAGCAGGAAGAAGCACCCGGGGGCGCCACGACGAGGTGCGAACGGGACGCTCGATCAGTCGGTGCTGCCCGCGCAGAGCAGGACGGACGCGCAGGCGACCACGGAGACCTTCGTTGTCTGGCTCCACTCCGGGTGGTTGACAGCGAGGTAGACCCATACGGGCCAGTGCCATAGGTAGAGCCCGTAACTGCAGTGCCCGATTCATAGGAGCGGGCGGGACGACAGTGTCTTTTGGAAGCGGGCTCCGTGCGCAGCGGAATCGATCAACGCGGCTGCTGCGAGCCCTGCCAGAGGCAGCCGTCAGGCGTAGAAGACGGCCGAGTCGATGGCTGCGGTGCACCACAACCAGCCCAGGACCACCACCGTCGGCCAAGAGAACCGGGAGAACAGGCCCGGGCGGAAGGCGATGGCGGCCCCAAAAATATAGTCCAGCAACTACAGGGGCGGAGTCAGTTGCCGGGAGGGAGCCCTTCGGGCGGCAACAAAAGCTCGTGCCCACGCTCTAGCTATTGCCATTGCCACCACCCGCTCTGGCGTGGCGGCGGCGAGGGCGAGCACGGCATGTGTGGTGCCTGCCCTCGGCCCGCTTGCGGTCATCGACCTGCGCCACGCCCGCCCCCAACGCCGCTGATCAGCATGTGGGAACGCCTCGAACAACCCCGCCGTGAATGTCTCCAGGCCCTTCCGGACTTCGGCAATTCCCTGGATGGCCTGCCATGACGACGCCGCCCGCGGTCGAACAGACATGCCCCTCCTGAATCCAACTGCGCAGGCTCTACTAGGATCTTGGGCGTGTCCGGACGTAGCGCAGAGGCAGGCGCACGCACTGCGTAGGCGAATCACGCCGGTTCGAATCCGGTCGTCCGGACGCGTCCGGGTCCCGTAGAGCAGAGGCAGACTCGCCGCCTTGTCAGGGCGGATACGCCGGTTCGAATCCGGCCGGGACCACGGTGCGGCACGGACACGGGGCGGGAACGGATGGGCGAGGCGACCGGCGAGACGATCAGCGAGGCCGAACTCGCGGTCTTCCACCAGGTGGTGGCGAAGCTGCGGGCGCTGCCCGTCGACGACCCGGTACGGCTGCGGGCCGAGCAGGTCGCGGCCTCCTTCGCGCGCGACGGCCGCCTCCGTCGGCGCAAGACCCGGGGCACCGAGGTGTCCGCGGCGGATGCCGCCACGATGGCCGCCACCGCGACCGGCGCCCCGGACCGGCGCGAGGACGCCCCGCTGGCCGTGCCCGGCAGTGGAGGAGTCTTCCGCAAGCCACGCCACTGTTATGTCTGCAAGTCGTCCTACCGACAGGTCGACACGTTCTATCACCGGCTGTGTCCTGACTGTGCCGCCGACAACTGGCGCCGCCGTGCCTTGAGCACCGACCTCTCCGACCGCCGCGCCCTGCTGACGGGCGGCCGGGTGAAGATAGGTTTCCAGCTGGCGCTGATGATGCTGCGGGACGGCGCCGAAGTGCTGGTCACCTCCCGCTTCCCGCACGACACCGCTCGCCGCTTCCGCGCCGCGCCCGGCAGTGAGGCATGGCTGGACAAGCTCACCGTCCTCGCCGTCGACCTGCGCGACCCGCGCCAGGTACTGGGCCTGTGTGAAGAACTGCGGCAGGAGCGGCGGCCGTTGGACATCCTCGTCAACAATGCGGCACAGACCCTGCGTCGGCCGCCCCACTCGTACGCGCTGCTGGCCGCCGGCGAGTACGACGCCCTGCCCGAGGGCGCCCGCCGGGCGCCCGGTTTCACCTCGATGCGGATGCTGCACGGCTCGGCCGCGTCCCTGCCTGCCGTGCTACGCGAGGCCGACGAGGCCGGGCTGCTGCCCGACCCGTCCTCCGAGAACTCCTGGTCGGCCCGGCTCGGCGCACTCGACCCCGCCGAGGTGCTCGAGACCCAACTAGTCAACGCCCTCGCTCCGGCGCTGCTCTGCGACCGGCTGCTGCCGCTCCTGCTCGCCTCCCCGCACGCGCGTCGCTACGTCGTGAACGTCACCGCCGTCGAAGGCAGGTTCGCCGTCCGCAACAAGACCTCCGGCCATCCGCACACCAACATGGCCAAGGGCGCGCTCAACATGCTCACCCGCACCAGCGCCGCCGAACTCGCCGAGCAGGGCGTCCATATGTGTGCCGTCGACACCGGCTGGATCACCGACGAGAACCCCGCCCCCAAGAAGGCCCGTATGACGGGCGCCGGGTTCCGCACTCCGCTGGACATCGTCGACGGCGCGGCCCGCGTCTACGACCCGATCGTACGCGGCGAGGCGGGCGACCCGGTCTCCGGCGTGTTCCTCAAGGACTACCAGGAGGCGGCGTGGTGACGGTGGACCCGACCGAGCCGGAGGCCGGCTTCGCGGGCGTGCCGTCCGTCGTGCCGCGTCCGGTGGCCGACCTCGCCCCTCTGCTGGACTGGCTTCGCGCGGGCCGCCCGGCAGGGGAGCGCCTGGACTTCACGGCCGGTACGGCACTGCCCGACGGCCGGCTCGACCTGTGCAAGCAGGCGCTGGGCGCCGAGGGCGCCGCACTGGTCGCCGAGGCTCTCGGTCAGGGCCCTTCCCCGGTACGGCACCTGCTGCTCGGCACGGACGCTCTCGGCGACGAGGGCGCCGTCGCGGTGGCCGGGAGCGGCGCGGAGGTCGATACGCTCTACCTCGGCTGCAACGGCATCACCGCGGGCGGTGCCTGCCGCATCGCCGACCAGCTCCGCGCCTCGCCGCAGGTCGTCACCGGCGTGTGGCTCAAACGGAATCCGCTCGGCAGCGCCGGAGGCAGCGCGGCGGCCGCACTCATCGACTCCGCACGGTCGTTGCGCACCCTTGACCTGGTCCAGACCGGTCTCGACCCGGCCGATGCCGCCGCACTCGGGGATGCTCTCCTGGTCGCCGCCGGCAACGGCCGCCGCATCGAGCGGCTCTTCGTCGGCGGCAACCCGCTGGAAGAGGCCGGGGCGCGGGTGCTCGCCGCGGTGATCGCCGAGAGCGCGGTGGACGAGCTGTACGTGTCCGCCGCCCGGTTGGGCGACGCGGGCGCCCTCGGGCTCGTCGCCGCGCTGGAGCGGGCGCCGTACGGGCGGCTGACGCGCCTGTCAGTCGCGAGCAACGGCATCGGACCGCAGGCCGCCGCCCGGCTGGTCACGGCAGCCACCGCGGCCGGAGTCACCCTGCTGGACCTCGGCCGGGTCCGCGCGGCGGCCGTGCTCGGCGCGGCCGACAACCACGTCGACCTGGCGGCCGCCGAAGGGATCGCCGAAGCCCTTGCCACCGCCGAGCACCGCCTCGCCCACCTGGTCCTCAGCCACACCGGGATGCGCAGCCGCGAGGCCCATCGCCTCCTCGACGCCGCGCCCCGCGCCGCCATGGCCACGCGCTTCGTACTCGGCCCCGGCATCGCCGGCAGCATCAAACGCCGCCTCGCCGCCCTCAGCGCCCACATCCCGGCACCCGCCGTCCCGCCCGACGTGGCCGCCGTCCGCAGCGTCCACCGGACGGCGCCGCCGCAGGACGCCGACACCAGCGCGTAGCGGGTCGACGCACAGCGGCTCGGCGCACCGGACGGGACCGGCGCCGTGACGTCCGGCTGCTCAGCGCTTCCGCATCCCCATGAACACCTCCGTCCAGAACCGCTGCTGCTTCTCCGATACCCCCACCAGATAGGTGGCCCGCAGCTTCGCCGGCAGCAGGGCCACCAGCCGGGTCACCGCGGCGCGGTGCTTCTTCAGCTGGGACAGCTCCGCGTTGGCGAGGATCTGGTGGACGACATCACTGTCGTCACCGCCCTCCGCGGACTGCTCGGCGGCCCGCCGCAGCCGGGCCTCCCACGCGTCCACGTCGCGGGCCAGTTCCCGCAGACCGGTCACGGGGCGGCCGCGCAGGCGGTCGATCAGCGCGGTGAGCGGCACCGGCGCGTACTCCCCGTCGCCGAGGTAGACGGTCGCCATCTCCAGCGGCAGCCCGCGCCGGTGCAGCTTGATCAGCCGCTCCAGGGTCCGCTTGGTGATCCAGGCGCGGCCCTCCTCGTCGATGTCGTGCTTCCACCACTCCAGCACTGTCTCGGCGTCCGCGCCGTACCGGGCGATCAGCCACTCGTTGGCCGGGATGTCCTCCGGCTCCACCTCCAGCGAGGCCGTGAACCGGGTCGCCTGCGCGATGTTGTTCCGCGACACCAGCAGCTTGCGGCCCAGATGGTACGGCGGATTCTGCACTGCTATCTGCGCCCGCAGGTTCTCGATCGGCCGTCCGGCCAACGACCACTCCTGGGTGATCTCCATCAGCTTGGCGAACGCCGCCTTGTCCTTGGGCCGGTTGTACTCGTCCCACACGATCGCCTTGGGCTCGGGCCCGGTGAACTTCGAGGCGAGCAGGTTGTCCAGCGTGCCGTCCGGCGAGGGCACCGGAGCGCAGAGGTCCTCCACGTTCGTCACCGGTAGCGAGAAGTACAGCGCGTCCCGGCCCAGGCCTTCACGGACCGTCTCCCGCACCAGCTCCGTCTTTCCGCAGCCGGGCGGGCCCTGCAGCAGCACCGTCCAGCGGTTGCGCAGCGCCGCCCGCAGCACCCGCCGCACAGGGTCCGGAATCCGCGCCGGGTCGGGCACACCGACGGCTCGTGCGATGCGGTCCAGGATCTCGGTCGTGCGGTTCTGGCCTGGCCGGCCGTCCTGGCTCGGTTCGGCCAGCCGCAGCCGCTCGCCGTCCACCAGGGGCAGCCCCCACCGCAGCGGGAAGCCCTCGCGCGCGTTGGCGATGACGTGGTCGAGCGTGCGCGGCGAAAGGAGCTCGCGTAGCCCCGGCGGCAGCGACGCCCACAGCGCGAACACCTCCTTCAGGTCCCACGGGCGGTACTTGGCCGCCAGATGGCTCCGCCAAGAGGTGTCGTTCGCGGTGATCCGCATCGTCACCATGCGGTCCAGTAGCGCCAGATCGCTGCGCCGGGTCGAGGTCTCGGCCAACGACTCGTTGTCCGTGAGGAAGACGCCGATGCAGCCCAGCGCCCGCAGATCATGCTCGCCGAGCGTCCAGTTGCAGGCGATCTGCATCAGCTGCGACTGGATCGTGTCGCCCGCCTGCAGCGAGTCGTCGATGAGCAGCACGAAGGGCCGGCCTGGCTTGAGCTGGCTCATCACCAGCTGGCGCAGCACCAGTTCGCCCGTGTGCGGATCCCGCACCGGCGCGTTGACCAGCAGGTCGTCGGGCGTCAGGTTCGCCGCCGGGACGTACACCAGCGTGGCGTCGGGGTGGGCACGGGCGATATGCGAGAAGAACGTCGCCGTCTTGCCGATGCCGTGCTCGCCGAAGATCTGCCCCGTCTGGCCCAGGTCGATCATCGCGTCGATGAAATCCTCCAGACGCGAGGGGGCATCGGGCCGACGCCGGTCGAGGCGGGCCGTCGACTCCGGTGTCTCAGTGCTCATTTACCGCGATCCTGTCGTGACGCGATGGCAGTCCATCGCCGGTGTGTGCGTCTCAGGCCACTCGTTGCCGCCCTGCGTGATCAGCCAGATCCACTTCTCCGGCTCGGCGGGGGTGATCGGCGCCGCGTATCCGTCGGTGAGCACGACGACCGCGTCCGGGGTGACGTCGAACCGGCGGCCGTTCACCTCGGTGCGGCCCTCGACGTAGTCCGCGACCACCTGAAAGCTGGTGCCGCCCCCGCCGTAGACCCGCGCCCCCGGCCGGAACGGCATCACCACGGCGTCGAAGGACAGCCAGTGCGCCTCGACGCCGTCGATCCGGCCGACCAGCTCGGTCAGCCACCGGATGACGTGGTCAGGCATCGATCCGGAGGTGTCGTAGGCAATGACGAGGATCTTCTCCCGCACCGAGCCTCGGCGCGCGAGCAGCGGGTCCTGGCCGAGGGCCATGAGCAGGGCGCCCCGCTTCTTCGGGTACACCAGCCGCTCGCTGTCGCGCAGTTTCGAGCCGAGCACGTCAACCAGCCAGCGCTGCCACCAGTCGACCGTCCGCGTGCGCGCGGTCTCGCCGCGCAGCATCCCCGCACCCAGGTTCCCCCAGATACGCGCCGCCCTCGCGGAGCCCTCCTCCGTACGGCCCATCAGATCCAGCAGCTCCCGCTCCGCGCCGGCGTGCCCGCGACGTGCCGCCAGCAGGGAGTTGAGCAGGGCCGAGGAGGTCACCTGATCGACGGTCTCCTGGTCCAGCGGTACGCCTACGTCGTCCGACGCGCCCAGATGCACGCACAGCCGACGCTCCGGCATCGGCGGGTGATGCATCCGCTTCAGCTCGCCGTACACCCGCATGTCCGTCTCGGTGAACGCCTCGTACGCCACCGGCTCCAGCCCGTGGGCCGTCAGGTCCGCGACATAGGCGTCGTGCGCCTGCCGCGGGTCGACACCCGTGGGCCGCCCGTCGAGCAGGGGCAGTTCCTCGTGCTCCAGCCGGACCAGCGCCACGTGGTTGATGGACACCTCGGCGGCCAGCTCGAAAACCGGGTCGGCGCGCAGCTCGGGCTCGGCGAACAGATGCCGATGCACGAGGTGGCGCGCCTCGTGGAACAACACGAACTTCACGCCGTCCAGGCCGAGTCCGACAAAGAAGTCCGGGTGGTACAGCAGCAGGCAGGTGCCGTCCCCCGAGGCCACCACGGCGGCCGTGTCCACCGCCGTCGTCGGGATCTGATGACGGCACTTGGCGTACAGCCACGACGCCACCGCGGACTCCTTCAGCCCGAAGTCCAGCAGCGCGGCCTCCTTCAGCCGCCGCGCCTCGGCGACGACGTCGGAATCCGCCGGACGGTACCGCTCCAGCGCCCTGCGGTCGGCCAGTTCCACCACCGGAGCGCGCAGCCGCCCCCCATCCCCGTACGCCATGTGCTCTCCCCCGTGGTGCAGGTCCCCCGGGTTCCATTGGTACCAGCTGCCACTGACAGCGAGCCAAGGCATTACGCTCGGCGGCAAGGCGGGGTCGTAGCGCAGAGGCAGTCGCACCGGTCTCCAAAACCGGACCACGCTGGTTCGAATCCAGCCGCCCCGCCCCTCACCCACCGGTCAGGCGATGGCGCCCGCGGTCGCGATCAACTCGGGGGCGGTGCCGTAAAAGGTGCCCATCAGCCGTGCCAGAACCGCCCACGCCTCCTCGCGGTCGCCCAAGTGGTCCCGGACGAACGGGCGCAGAGCGTCCCTGGCGGCTTGGATCCGCGCCGGGAAGAGCAAGGGACCGAGGGACAGCACGTCCAGGACGCGGACCGCTGGGCCGTGCGCAGTCGCATACTCCGCGGGTCCGTCGAGGACACCCGCCTGCCGCACCCGATGGGTGAACCTGGGGTGCGAGCCGAACTGCGCGCGCAGCGCGGGCGGGCAGTCCGGGCGTACGGACAGCGCCCAGCGCGCGTAACCAGGCAGCGGGTGCTGGGTGTCCGCCTCGGTGACCGTCCGCCAGTCCTCGCGGGTCAGGACCATGGACGCGGCCTCGCGTCCCCTGCCCATGGAGTCGGCCTGGCGCAGCGCGCCGACGAGGCCGAGGCGCTGGTAGCTCTCCGGGACTTTGGGCTCCTCGGTTTGCAGCACGCGGTTCACGGGGACGGACTGCGCGCGGCCGGGACCGAACGGCACTCCGCGGGCGACGGCCCGGCGCAGACCGGTGTCGGTGGCGATGTGCCGCCACACCACCGCGTTGAGGTTCGGGTCGTCCTCCTCCAGGATCCACAGCGCCACGGAGGCCGGCAGTCCCTCCCGCGCCCAGGTCCAGGCACGTTCCAGCCGCAGCCGGGCAGCCGAGATGTCCTCTGGTCCGGGCAGTCCGATGCGCGCCCGAACCCGGGCGGCGGTCTCCTCGTCGGTGAGGCCGAGCAGAAACCCGGCCGCCCGTTCCGCGGCGCTGTTGTCAGACATGAGGGCATGATGCCGCAGGCCAAGGCAGCCCCGCACCGAGGAATCGACCTTGTGTACGACTCTTGCGGCGTGCCTCCGGCCCGGTCCCGGCCCAAAGGTGTGCAGAGACCTGCGCCGCTTGCTCCTCGAGGCCATCCAGCCAGCGGCCAGTCCCTGTCACTGATGCCCCCACTCGACTTCTCGCACCATTGGATCCTTGGCAGCCCGCAAGTCCGGCGCGGCTCTCAGGACCCACCCTGGCAAGTGATCTTCATCTGGGCCGCCGCATGATGGGCGTACGTCGGGCCGTTGTCGTCCCAGTCCTGGCCACGGTCGAACATCCGCACCGCGATACGGCCGTCCTTCAGACGGTACGTGCCCGCGTTGACGAGCGTGCCCCGGTTCGCCCGCTGATCGACCTGGAAGGTGGCGTACGCACTGGTCTCATCTCGCGGGTCGGAAAGCACACGGTACGTCGTCGGGTCGCCGCCCACATCTCGGCTGTCACCGGTGGGTACGAAGACGCCGATCGCGCACGTGCTGTATGCACGGTCCACCGACCACCACCACAGCGCCCCGTTGTCGTGGTCCTGCGTCCGGCTGCCCGACATGGGCACGGCGGCGTAGGAGCCGTCGCATGAACCGCCGTCGTAGCCGCCGTGGTCAACGGTGTACCAGCCGTCGATGCCGTCGGAGTAGCGGCCGTACTCGGCGTAGCCGCCGTATGCCCCAGAGGCACAGCCGTGTCCGACCCAGGCCGAGTAGTGGGCGGGTTCCGGCTTGGGGTCGGCGCCGGAGTTCTGGGTGCCGCTCGGCTCGGCGGAGTGAGAATGGGTGGGGGTGGGGGTGGAAGTGGAGGACGCCGAGGAGCCGGAGGAAGTCGGTTCCGGCAGCGCCGGGTCGTCCGTGGGCAGGATCAGGCTCGGGTTCGACACGTGACGTGTCCCCGCGCCGGCTCCCCCGCTCCGCGTCGTCCCCGCATCGGAGGAGAGGGACGATGTGACGAGCGGAACCCCGGCGCCGACCACCCCGGACAACAAAATCAGGGCGCCCAGCGCGACGCCTGCCTTGTGCGGACGCGACAGCGCCTTCCAGCGGCCGTAGGGCGTCTCGCGGACTATCCACGGATCCCGGCTCTGCTTCCTCATTCGGCCGAACCCGCAGGAGCATGGAGTTCCTGGGAGCGTGTCTCCATTCCCGCCGCACCGCTCACATGCCATCGAAGGTCCCTCTGGTCTGAACTAACCAGGCGATCAAGGTTTTTCGAGGGGGACCACTATGCACGAGGTCACCATGCAGAGGTAGTGGTCTGCCATGACGAGGAAGACAAAGGCGCATCAGGCGAGTCGATCCGAGGGGAATGAGACGAAGTGAGCAACCTTCGGCGTGGCGGGTGACCGGCCTCCCGCCAACACCTCGTTGACACGCTCGTCCCAATCCGCGTCGGCGGGCACCGTCCGCATGGGCACGAGGAGTTGGGCCAAAGTCCGAGCCCTGAGAGCACCGGTGCTTCCTCGCGGGCCGAGTTACTGCCGTCGCTCCTGGCCTCTGCAGATGACTCGCCTCGTCCACAGGCCACTTGCCCCTCGTGGCGTAGCCGACAGGACCGACCGTCAGCAGCCATCGACGCGGTCAGCCATTGAAGTTCGGGGCCAGGTCGTGGGGTTGAGGAGCCGGACCGCTGACCCGGGATGGTGGTTCGCCGCCGGTGAACGCCGATCCTGCGACAAGGTCTTTCTGTATACCCTCCCTACATGGTTGATCAGCACTCGGTCGATGTGGGAGGAATCCGGCTGGCCTATCAGGTGTCGGGTCCGCCGGATGCGCCGCCGCTGGTCCTGTTGCACGCGCTGGGCGAGGACGCGACCGACTGGGAACCGGTATTGCCCGTCCTCGCACGTTACCGACGCGTGTATGCCCCCGACCTTCGAGGGCATGGCAGCAGCACCTGGCCGGGGGAATACTCGCTCGAACTCATGCGAGCCGATGTGCTCCGGTTCCTCAACGCGCTGGACTTGGCCCGAGTGGAGGTGATCGGGCATTCCATGGGCGGGATTGTGGCCTACCTGCTCGCGGCGGACCATCCACAGCGAGTGAGCCGGCTCGTCCTGGAGGACGTTTCGATTCCACGTCCCCGGAAACCGAGTACCCCGACGAGGCCGGACGGCGATCTGACTTTCGACTGGAACATGGTGCTGGCCGTCAGGCGTCAGATCGACGTGCCTGACCCCAGATGGCTGGAGCAGCTCAGCAAGATCACCACCGGGACCCTCGTGGTGGCCGGCGGTCCAGGCAGCCATGTGTCTCAGGACGGCGTCGCCGAGCTGGCCGACCGTATCCCCGACGGGCAGATGGTCACCATCCCGGTCGGGCACCTGATCCACCGTGCAGCGCCGGAGGCATTCGCAGAGGCGGTTGTGGCGTTCCTGCTGACGGAGAAGAACGCCTGACCGGCCTGCCGAGCCTGAGCGCACGGCCACAACCCATTGCGGGGTGGCACGGGTGCCGACCGCCCTGGTCGGCACCCGCCTGACGAACGGCGTCAGCGGCGCCAGATCACAGCGGAAGTGGTGTTCGCGTCGAGGGTCACATCGCCGCTCCAGGTCAGGAACGACTGCTGGGGACGGTAGTCCTGGCCGAGGAAGAAGCCCCGGTTGATGCCGGTGACGTGCACCGTGGCGCCCGTGTCGGTGCCGACGACCACTCGATGGACGCTCACCTCGGCGATG
Source organism: Streptomyces sp. NPDC001156 (assembly GCF_053598275.1). Classification (NCBI taxonomy): domain Bacteria; kingdom Bacillati; phylum Actinomycetota; class Actinomycetes; order Kitasatosporales; family Streptomycetaceae; genus Streptomyces; species Streptomyces sp. NPDC001156. The sequence goes on from NZ_JBSFJX010000143.1 coordinate 16,733, forward strand.
TCGTCGGCCTTGGTGCCGGCCGGCAGCTCGACCGTCGTGGCCGCCGGGAGGTCGCGGCTGATCGACCAGGTCGGATCGACGTGGTGGGACAGGTAGATGGTCTGGCCGGAGGCGAGGCGCACACCGAGCGAGACTCCGACCCAGGACGCACCCGTATTGGCCGGCTCAGTGCTCTTCTTGACCACCGCATACAGGTAGTTGCGCTGGTCGCTCATGTCCGGCGTGAACTGCGTGGACGCCGACGGAGCCTCGACCTTGTGCTCGCGAAGCATCTCCTTGGCCATGATCTCGTAGGTCCACGGGTTGATGTCCATCAGGCACTCACGAGGCTGGCCGGCCGGCAGCGTCTGGAGAGTCGAGAGGAAGAAGCGCATCGGGTCGTCGACGACGTCGCACATGTTGTTGTTCGACGTGCAGGTCTCCAGCAGGGCGTGATCGCCCTCGTACTTGCCACTGAAGTGCAGCGTCTCATGGTTGGGGGCCTGGTACGTGTCGCTGCCCGCAACCCGGCTGCCGTGCTCGTCGACCTCGACGGAGTAGATCCACTCGATGTCGGTTGTGCGACCCCAACGAGCCATCAGCGCTGGGGTGTTCGTCCCGCCGTCCTCGTTGCTCCAGACGACCGAGTAGGTGAGGATCTGGTGACCGGGAGTGGCTGCCGGGGCGATCTCATGCCATGCGATGAGTGGCGCGTCGGTCGTCGCGTTCTGGTACGGGCTGCCGAGGTCGGTGAGGCTGCGCCCGTAGACGACCGGTGCGTAGCGCAGCACCAGATACTCGTGGCTGTCAGGGGCGTAAGTCGTGACCCGCAATGAATCCACAAGGGCGGAGGTGGCGGCCGCCGGGGAGCGCTCGTCGGAGAAATGCAGGCGCAGGATGTGCACGCCCGCCTTGAGGTGACCGAGCGCCAGCTGCCGGTGAAGGGGCTGCCCGCCGGAGACGACAAGGTCGGTGGCGTAGTGTCGGTCGACGGAAATGGAGACCACCGCCGACTCGGCACCCGCCACGGCCCAGTCGGTGCCCGGCGCCCCGGCGTTCAGGTCGATGACGGCCTCGCCTGATCTCGCAACGACGACCGGCACCCGGACATCCGGGTGATCCCGGCGGACCTGGATGTGTCTGGACCACGTGCTCACGCACCGCCATCGTCCCTCACATAAAGTTACGAGTCAGATGGCGATGCCCACGGCGCGTTACGCAGGCGGGGCATCACGGCTGGGGTACAGCGGAAAGGGCGTGCCGGCACGGACCGTTGAGGTGCGCCCTCACCTACTGACTCCCCGCTGCCACGACGCCGTTTGACTCCACAGTCCGGAGCCAGCCGGCAAGCGCGACGAAGTCATCGTCGGTGAGGCCGTCCTTCGGATCTACGCGGTGAAGCAGCGATGGTTCTGGGTGCTGTGCCGCGACCCACAGGCGGTCCATGGCGGTGATCTCGTCGTCGACCCAGACAAACGGTCGGTGGCCGGCCCATTCGACCAGGCGGCGGGTCTTCCAGTGCAGGCCGCGCGGGCCGTCGTCGTCGGACGGCTCCGGCCACTCCACCACAGGCAGCCGCGGTAGCCCGATCCGCGGGGCGACGAACACGTTCGCGTCGTCCATCCATGTCGAGGCCCACACCAGGTGGCACCCCAGCGCCATCAGGCGCGGCCCCACCGTGGGGTCGAGCCGCTCCAAGAGGGGATTTTCCTGATCAGGGAGCTTCTCTGAGCCGGGAGTAGCGGCCTGTAGCCGACTGGGCGACGACCCGAACGGGATCAGTGGTCCGTCTACGTCCAGGAACAGGAGAGTGCGCTCCGCTGAACCGGTCATATGGGCACGATAGCTGTGTGAGGCCGCAGAGGCGGCCACGGGCTTCCATTCACCATGGGACCGTGAATCCTCACCGCCGCACCGGATGGAAGGTGTCCTGCTCCGTCGTGCCCAGTCGTGCCGATCGTACGGGGAACCACGCGCAACCAAGGTGGCGAGCGGGCACAGCGCCAGGCACCAGTACCCCCTGACCGTCTCTCCTGGTCGGGCGCCGTTTCGCGTGGCGGCAGGGGCGGATTTTGAACCCACGCAGGCCAGCGCCACGCCGGCTTTCAAGGCCCTGTGCGACTGACTCGTCTACTGAGAGCCCGCCGTCACGCGCCCCCGGGAGGTCCATTCGTCGGCGAGGAGGCCAAGGACGACTTCATCTTTGAATTCGCCACACACCCAGGCCGCGCGCCGCAGCGTGCCCTCGATGACGAACCCCGCACTACTCGCAGCCGCGATCATCGCTGCGTTGTCGGCCAGCGTCTCCACCTGCAGTCGCTGCATACCGCGTACCACGAAGCCGTACTCGCACAGTGTGTGGACGAGGTCCGAGCCGAGCCCACGCCCCCGGAAGGAGGGGAGCAAGGAGAGCCCCAGGTGCGCCGCCCTGTTGTGCGTGTCGATGCCCCACAACGCTGCCGCACCGGCCAGGTTCTGCGTTTGGAGCTCCACCACCGAGAACGAGGCCGCCTCCTCCGACAGCTCAGTGACCGCAAAAGGTGAGTCGGTTCCGGCGGCTATCGGCCGCCAAGGACGAGGATCGGTACCTGACCGGACCGCCACGTCGTCGTAGAGCTCCTTGTGAAGGACTGCCACGTCCGCCTCGTACCGGGCCCGCAGCCCGATCTCTTTACCGCGTATCACCTGGTATGAGTACCGCACACCCAGGTGCCGATCAAGGGATTTCTGGACCGCCGCCGAGCACAAAGGCGACGACGTCCACCACGCCATGCTCGGCATCGCCCGCCTGCGCAACCTCACGCTCACCGGATGACAGCCGTCCGGGAAACGGATGGGCCGCCGTCACGCGGAACGCCGGCCTGGGCAGGTGCCGCAAATGCCGCAGGTCCGCGGGGGGCGGGTGGGCCGCCGTCCCCGGGGGGTGTGGCTCCGGGTGGTGTA
>NZ_JBSFJX010000144.1:0-19612 GCF_053598275.1 Streptomyces sp. NPDC001156
CCCCAGCAGGCCCAGACCTACACCCTCAACGTCCAGATCCAGATCATGGACAACGGACTTGCATCTCGTCGTCGCCGGTAAACGCAACGGTGTTGGGCTGATGCTGTCCACGGCCGCCTCCACCCCTGAACCCCTCATCGATTCAGCGTCTCGCCCCGCGCGGCCCCGTCCATCACTCGTACAGGTCACCGCAGTGGGCCGAGCGTAGGAGGCCGCTACGACCCGACACCGCGATTCCAGCGAACCGGACACACGCCAGATGATCACCTGCTACCGATCACACCCTCAACCGGCATGAGCACCCCACTCGCAGCCCACGCCAGACTTGTGACCAGCACCTTCAGGTTGGACGACGCTCACTGAGCGGTACGACGCCCTACTGCTTGGCAACCGCGCTGGTGAACCAAGTCAGGGCCTTGAGGGCGAGCGCCTCCTTGTCCTTCAGGTCGACATCGATGCCGAGCACGTCGAGCAAGTCCGCGATCTTGAACTTGCCGTCGAACGGTTTGTCGTCGTGGATCAGCTCAAACGCCGACAGCAGGTGGTTCATCCCGATTCGTAGCCACGTATACAGCACGAACATCACTGCGTCGCCAGGCCACTCGGGGTGCTCGCCATTGATGAGCTCACCGAAGTGTGGCGGAAGCTTGTCGGCGGCGACGCTAGTGACGAGCTGGCTGATACGGTCCTTCAGCCCCTCGTCCTCGGCGAGCTTCATGATGCGTCGGGAGATTTCCTCGGAGTCGCCCAATAGGTCGAGCAGCAACTGCCGGTAGGCCGTGTCGCCGTGGGAGATCTTTGAGAACGTCGCGCCACCTGGGGTCGTCGCCTTGCCGACGTCCTGCGACTCCAGTGCCTTACGCATGGAGTCGGACACCGAGCTCAAATCTCGGAACGGGAACAGCACGAAGCGCCACAACGCCCGCCAGATGCCGCCGTTGAGCGCCAGCTTCGCCACGTTGTGTGGCTCCCGGTTATAGATCCCGCTGCTGCCCTTGCGCACGGACTTCGGCGTGAGGCGGCGCTCGAGCATAATCGTCCCGGCCAGCTCGCCGAGCGCGTGGCCGAACTTCTCCGCGACCTCAGGGAGTAACGTCGCTTTGGGTAGGGCGGCCCAGCCCCGGGCGAGGAGGTCCTCGAGGTCGAGGTTCCTGAGCTGCTCCCAGTTCTCCACGCCCATCTCGCGGAGCAGCAGCACCAGGAAGTCCGCGACGCCAGCGACGTCGTGTGCGCCTTGCGAGAGCTTGTCCTTGATGACCTGGCGGAGCTTTTCGTCGTGCTTGTGCAGCACGTCGCTCGTGACCGGTGCGCCCTGCGCTTTCAGGTCCGCGATGTCGGCGCGCAGACCGTCGAGGTAGTTCACTATCTCGTCGCCGGTCTCTTTGATCATGTGCTGCAGCGTCTTGCGCTGGCGGTCGACCCAGGCGTCGAGGTCGTTTTGTTTCGATGTGACCAGGAAGTTGATGTATACGACGACGAATAGGATGACGAGGAAGCCGGTGCCGACGGACTCGCTGAGCTTGCTCAGCTGGTCGGCGATACGCTGTGCCTGCACGTTGCTGAGCACCTGGACCGTTTGCACGACGAGCGCCAGCTTGTCCAACGCCACGGAAACCTTGCGGTAGATCAGGTAGACCCGGTAGCCGCCCTTGGTCCAGACGTTGGCTGCGACCTCCGGTACCAGTTCGGCCGCGTGCTTGAGCCGCTCGTCCGCCTCGCTGAGGTAGTGCGTGATGGCCCCGCTGCTGAAGCCGTCGCAGAAGCCATGCAGGAACCGGAGGCTGATCTTGTATTCGAGGCTGTCACTCACCGGCAGCATGCTGACGATGCTGACGACCCCTTCGACGATTGCCGCGGCCAACAACGGTGCTGCCTTGCGCGCGGCTTCCTGGGTGATCTCCTTATTGGCGAACTGGACGCCGAGCTCACGCACGGTTTGGCGGGCCAGGTTGCCGAGTACGCCGCCCATACCGAGGACGCCGCCAGTCATGACGATCACGCCGCCCCAGGTGACGATCGCGATAAACGGCAGCAGGCCGGCGGTGTCCCGATAGAGTTGCTCGGCCAAGAGGCGGATCCGCAGGTCCTGGAACCAGTCGGCGAGTCTCATGCGTGTGACCACGCCGAAGTGCGGGAGCCACTCGTACACATCGCCGCTCGGCGCGATGCCGATGAGCTCGTGTGGCTTGCCCGCGAGGCCGAAGTCGGTACCGCGGAGGAAGACAAAGCGGTACGGGCTCTCTTTGCACCACTCAACGAGCTGCTGCAGTTGCGTCCTAACTGGACCTTGCGCGGTCGCGGCTGCGGCGCGCAGCGGCTTGAGGAACAACTCCTCACGGTCCAAGTCTGGTTTTTTTACCTGCCCCGTGAGGTCGACGTCTGGCTGCGGATGTTCCAGGTCGATGATGTAGGCCGCGTCGGCGAAGAAGGTGTCGACGAAGCTCTGAAACCAGTTCTCGTCGGCCCCGAGATCGACTCTGTCGCCGTGGTACCAGCGCACGTAGGCGCGGTAGTCGATCGTGAATCGCGTGGGTGGCCCGCCGGAGTAGTCGAGCTTCCCCCGCCGAACGGTCGGAACGTCGTGGCCGCCCTCGAGCACGTGGAACAGGACGGCGCGGACCGGGACGACGAGCGGTGTGTCCGTGACGCCTTGCGCTATATCTGCTGCGATCTGCGCCGCCGAGCGCGGGTCGAGTTTCCCGATGACGAGCAGCTGCCGCACGGTGAGCGCGTCAGAGGGCTTTCGCCGCGGCCGCCGGTCGTCGCGCAGCAGCCGGTAGAACGCGCGCCCGGCCGGCAGCTCGACCAGCAATACGTCGTCGCCCTTCTTCATCACGAACTCGGTGAAGCAGTCCTTCAGGTACTTGTCGCTCAGCAGCGTGGGCCGGAAGTCGCGCCGCTTCGGGCTGCGTGGCCTGTCCGCCTGCCACTTGTTGTAGTGGTCGCCGCCGTCCTCGGCGATGCGTCGGCGGTTCTCGTACGTTGCTGTGTTGTACAGCGTGTCGCGAAACTCACGTGGGTCCGTGCCGGCCGGGACGATGATGTCCTTCACGTTCATGTCGTAGGCGAGTCGCGGAGGGTCGTACGACAGCAGGGTTGGGTAGCGGAAGCCCGCTTGTACCGCCTCCGCGACGTCGTCCCACACCATGTCAACCCTGCGCAATACGGCGGAGACGTCGTAGTTCCGGACGCGGCCGAGCGTCTCGTCGTCGGCGTCGCGGCTGTCAAGCTCCGGCGCGACGGTGACGAGCGCGCCCTCGCGGTCGAGCCGCCCTCCGGGCTGAGCCTCGACGATGCGGTTCTGAGTGAACCGCCGTCCGTCGGGGAGCTGCACGACGTGGTTCGGGTTGTCGACCAGCAGCAGGTGTGAGACGCCGAGCCGCAGTTGCTGGAAGCGTCTGAACTCGTCCGGCTCGCCGTCCCACAGGTGGGGCAGTATCCGGTTGTCCAGCACGCGCTTCTGGTTACGCTGCAGCTCGTGGTAGGTGCCGGCGTAGAGCTCGAAGTCACCTGGCGGCGTTCCGCGGAGACCCTGGGTGCCCGGCAGCTCGTTGTCCTGCAGCCACAGAAGGAGCAGGCGCGCGAGCTCGGCTAGGTCCTTCCCGCGCTTATCGTCCTTGGAAGACACTTCACTTCAGCTCCGACAGCGGCGTGTTAACGGTGATGTCGGTGGCGCTGATGGGCGTGTACTCGTGCCACTCGGCGATGAGCTCGCCGCGCTCGGCCTTTTCGACGGCGTCCGGGTTCGGCGCGTGCCCGCCGACTGCCCCCGGGATGCCGGGGTAGTGGGTCGCTGCATAGTTCTGGATCTCCTGGGCGATCGTCAGGTAGGGATGGTGATTGTCCAGGGTGCCATTCGGGTCGGCGGTCTCGAAGAGCTTCGTGAAGCTCTCCTCGAAGCCCGGCCGCACGGTGAGCACGACGCGCGCCGCGCCGCCGCGAAGGAACTGCTGGTGCTGGCTGTCAGGGTGCTGCAGAAACAACTTGAGCGCATGGTTGCGCGGGCTGTCCCAGAAGTAGGGGTAGACGAAAAACAGGACGTTCTCCCACTCGATGGCCTCGTGCAGGAACTTGATGAACTCCCCGAAGCCCATCACCTCCGCCCACTGCTCAGGCGTCAGCCCGACGGGCTCGAGCCGGTCGAGGCCGCCCGGGTCACCGCCGTACAGGCTGAACACATCGCTCGGGCTGAGCGAGAATGTCGGCCCGAAGATCCACTTGAGGGTAGTCTTCATGACCTCCTCGCGTTCCATCCGGCGGAGCGTGAGCGGGTCCCAGTTCGCCAGGTCCTCGGCGATGCGGTCGCGACGCTCCTTGAGGTCCAGCTGCTGTTGTGTCCAGAGGTCCTCCGCGCCCTTGCGCATCGCGGCCCACGCCGTGTTCTGCCAGGCGCGCCAGGCCTCCTCGCCCTGCGCCACCTCGAGCGTCGCGTGCGCGTAGCCGGACTGCAGCCCGTTGCTGAACATGATGACGGTGAGGTGCCCCGATCGGCCGTTGAGCTGGTCGAGGGTGACGATGTAGGACCACACCTCCGGCCCATTGTGGCCGACGTCCGCGGCGCTGTCCTCCATCACGTCGAAGTGGCCGCCGGAGTAGAGCGTGAAGTAGGCTGCGAAGGACGCCTGCCGCACAACGTACCCCGCCGGCAGGTCGAACTCGAGCGGGTCGAACCGCGGGGGCGCGGCGTCACTTTCGTTGCGCTGCGGATACGTGAACTCCTGTGTGAGCAATAGGGTCTCGGGATCGGGCGGCGGGACGTCAGCGCCGTACTGTGCGGCGAGCGACGGCCACTTGTCGCGGGTGATGTCGGACGGCAGGAGCGTGAACGTGAAGCTCTGTCCCAGCTGGTGGTCGATGCGGCGCAGCTCGTCGACATTCGCGAGCAGGTCGATGCCCGGCGACGGGACGACGATGTCGTAGGTGAGCCGCAGGCCGTAGCGGTAGAGGTCAACCTGCCAATCGCGGATGAGTTGGTGGATGTCGACGCGCATGGGCTCGGTCGGGTTCGGGTTCGTGATCGTGCGGACCGACTGGTCCTCGACCCCCGCCTGCTGCTTGATGGTGAAGGTGGTCTTGTGCTCCTTGCGGGTGCGCGCCGCCGCCTTCCGCGTCACCGAGATGGAGTGGTTGCGGCTGTCCCGCTTGGCGGTCTCGTCGTCCGAGGTGGAGTTGTAGCCCACTGAAGCGCTCGCGGACCCGAACCCATAGCTCGCCGAGCCACTTGCCTCCATGGACAGCGCCGAGGAGTGGCGCGCCGTCGTGTCGGTGGCACTGACCAGTTCGGTGTTCTCGGTGACGTCCTCCTCGGCGCTCTGCTCGAACTCGTCGGTCACGACCTTCTCGAAGTCGACCTCACGGCTCGACCACTCCCGGTGGATGAGCGTTACCGACTCAGTCGGCGCCAAGCCGATGGAGTGCAGTAGCTCGCCGCGCATGACCCCGACTGGGGTCATGTCGATGCGCTCGAGGTGCAGCCGGCCGATCGGCTCCACCTTCATGCGCTCGTTGAACCCGTCGGTCAGCTGCTGCGTCCAGTCGCCGGTGTCGTCGAGCGTCGCGATGACAGCGGCGGTGAAGCGGTCCCAGTCGATGACGCTCGTATACGGCGAGACGTCCGCACGGCGCCCGACAAGGTCGCGGGCCGCGGCGACGAGCCCGTCAGCCCGGTTGGGGTCACGCACTCGCGCCCAGTCCAAGGCTGCGGAGAAGCTCGGCTTGAGATTCGCCGGTGTGAGTCGCGGGTCCTTGAGGGCCGACGGCAAGGCGGCTAACCGCTCAACGTCGTGCCGCGCCGCGGCCCTGCCTCCTGTAACGGTGAGGATCGGCGATGCCCCGATGCTCGAGCGCAGGTAGGCGGCGAAGTCCGCAGTCAGGCCGTCGGCCCGCTTGGCCAACTCGGCGCGGCGCCCCCGCCGGTACGCCGCAAGCGCGTTGCCAGCGACGACCAGGTCTTCCGCGGAGACATTGGCGACCTTATGCCACGTGGCGCGCGAGGCGGGCGCGGTGGCCTCGAGGATGACGCCGAGGACCTCGCCGACGCGCCCTGCACCGTCCCCGCCTGCCCCGATCGCCGCCACCTCGGGGGGCCGTGCCTGCAACGCCGATGCGAACGCGATCTTATCGAGCCCGCGTATGCGCTTGACGACGGCGCCGGACTTCTCATCGGCGGCGCTCGGCCGAACCGGCGCGTATGTGACCTTGTCCTGCCTGGAGGGCGGGGGCTACGAACGGAAGGATCTCGGAGGGCAACTCCTCGCATCACGGCGGCGGCTCGCCGGCGAATCCGCTGCACGAGCCGTCACTTGCCGCGGCGCGCCTCTCCGACGCTGGCTGCGGGCAGCGGGCAGCGGGAACAGCATGCAGCTGCTGGTGGCGTGGGCCAGCAGTCGGTCCCGCGCGTCGACCAGCCTGGCCTCGGACAGGGCAGTCTGACGGCCCCGGCTGACCACGGTGCCGATGGCCCGCACGCGGCCCGTGTCCACCTTGATCGGCTTGAGAAACTTCACCGCCAGGTCGATCGAGGTGTAGCCCATGCCGAGCGGAAGCGTCGAATGGACGGCGCAGCCGGCCGCCGAGTCGAGCAGCGTGGCGTAGACGCCGCCGTGAACGCTGCCGATCGGGTTGTAGTGCTCCTCGCCCGGTATCAGGGAGAAGACCACCCGGCCCTCGTCCACCTCGTCCAGCGAGATGCCCAAGGTGGCCCCGATGGGAGCCCTCGGGATGCGACCCGCCTGTATCTCCCGCAGGGAGTCCAGACCTGAGGCAAGGCCAACGCCCGACGCCGTGACCGCGGGGTTCTCCCACTCGTACGTCCGTGTCCGTCCCATGTCCTCGTACCTCTCTTCCAGCCCGTCCAGTTCCGCGCGGCGCGCGGCGATCCGTTCCAGTACCTCGGGGTCCACCATGCCCGGGGCGTAGGAGCCTCGCGGCTGGAACGGACCAGAATCCGCGAAGACCTCCCTGCCCGACGATCTACACGGCAGACTGCCGCGCGCGACCAGCACGAGCACCCGGGCACGCAACCACACCAGGCCCGTGACCTGCCACTTCACGATGCACACCACTCACTGCGGCCGTGAGCGGCGTCAGTTGTTGCTGAGCGATGCCACAGCAGTCCGGCTGGATCGGTCCGGGGGGCTGCGGGCCGGGGGACAGGAGCCGGCTGACTACACGGCCTTGGGGTGGTCGTCGAGCAGATCGGCGAGGTGTGCGCCGAATCGGTTCTCCAGGTCGCCTTCCTGCTGCATCCCGCGCTTGAACAGGGCGGCGACTCGCTGTTGGGTTTCGGGCCAGGCAAGGGTGCCGAGGAAGGCGTTGCGGCCGTCGAGGAGCCTGTCGACGGAGGGCAGGGAGACCTGGTTGACGAGGTTCTTTGCCGCCTCGATCGGGCGCCGGTCGAAGGAGGCGAGGCGTCGTACGAGGGTGTCGACGAAGCCGTCCAGTTCGCTGTCCGAGAGGGACCGGTTGATCCAGCCATAGCGTTCGGCAGTGTCGGCGTCGAAGTCGTCCGCGCCGAGGATGATTTCCAGCGCGCGGCCTCGGCCGGTGAGCAGGGGAAGACGCTCCGTGCCGCCGGCCCCGGGGATGACTCCCGCGCCGACCTCGGGCTGACCAAGGATGGTGTTCTCGCGGGAGGCGAAGCGCATGTCGCAGGCGAGGGCGAATTCGCTGCCCAGGCCGCGGACGCGGCCGCGGATCTTCGCGATGCTGACCACGGGGGACTTGGTGAGGCGGACGAGGGTGTCCGTAATGATGTTCATGCCGGAAGGACCACCGCTGTTGGTGTAGTTCCTTGACTTCCCGGTCATGTCGGTGTGGGCAAGGTAGAAGTCGGGGTTCGCGCTTTCGAAGACGACGACGCGGAGGTCCGGGCTGGCGTCCATTCGTGCGAGCAGGTCCTGCAGGGCCTCGAACACGGCCTGGTCGACCACGTTGAGGGGCGGGTTGTCGAACAGGACCCGCCAGTAGGCCGGCGTCTCCTCGCTGATGTGAACGGGGGCCGCCATGTCGTGCACGTCGCTCATATTGATCCTCCTGCCTTAATAGGAGTTCGCGCAGGTCACCGGCTTTGCACTCGGTGAGGTGCGATTTCCGGACCAGTCGACACTAACCTCCGTCATCCTGTCCAATATATGATGGAGTAATGGCCGATATGCTTAATGATATTTCGCTGACCGTACGCCTGTTGGAGCAGTTTCTGGTCGTGGCCGACGAGAAGCATTTCGGGCGCGCAGCGGAACGACTTGGCATGAGCCAGCCGCCGCTGAGCCAGTCGATACAGCGCCTGGAGCGCGGTCTGGGTGTGCGGCTGTTCGAGCGGGGCCCGGGAGGTGTTCGTCTGACTTCGGCAGGTGCGGCCTTCGTCCTGGACGCGCGGCGGCTCCTCGATGCGCAGGAGGCTGCCATCGAGCGGGTCAGACGTGTTGCGAGCGGCCTGGAAGGGGACATCCATGTGGGGTACGTGACCATCCTCAGCCACCTCTACGTGCCCAGACTGCTGCGGGCGGTGGCTGAGGAGATGCCCGGGCTGCGGGTGCACCTGCACCAGGACTCATCGGTCGCCATCGCCGAGAAGGTGCGCTCCGGCACGCTGGACCTGGGGTACCTGCGCGACGCCTCTACCCTGTCGGGCGATCTGGCCAGCGAGGTCTTCGCCGTCGAGCGCCTCACCGCGGCTCTGCCGCAGGATCACCCGCTGGCCGAGGCCGACCAAATCGGGCTGGAGGATCTGCGCGACCACGACTTCGTTCTTCCGAACGTGACGGCCCTTCCCGCCCTGGCCGAGCAGGTTCACCTCGCCTGCCGTCAAGCAGGGTTCACTCCCCGCAGACGTGCCGTTGCCGACGACCTCAGCGGCCTGCTCAGCTACGTCGCCTCCGGACTGTGCGTGAGTCTGCTGGCTGAAGGCCTGCAGGACTTCGGCGTCCCCGGGATCGCCTTTGTTCCGGTGCGAGGGTCATCTCCGTATCTGGAGACCACGGTGTTCGCCGTATACCGTCCCGATGCCGACGCGGCAGTCCTCCGCGTGCTGGAAGTGATCCGCGCACAGCGGCGTGACCCGCCGCGACCGTAACGTCCAGCTGCTCGGCGAAGGCAGTGCCCCCGCCCTCCAGGCAGCTACTCAGGTTGAACTCGTGGCGTCCGGCGGTCTGATCGCGTCGTCGTCCATGGTCAGACCGGTGGGTGGCAGACAGCCGTCGACCAGGTGGGGCCGGTACTGGATCTTCTTGAGCTTCCGCTTGATCACGCGGGTCAGGTGGGTGAGGTCGGCGGCGGCGAAGTCGGCCAGATGCCGCTTGAGCAGCGACCAGATCCCCTCGGCCGGGTTCAGCTCCGGCGCGTAGGACGGCATCTGGAAGATCCGTAACCAGTCCTTGTGCTCCTCGGCGAAGTCCGCCAACTCCTTCACCAGATGCACGTTCAGGTGTCCCAGCACCACACCACCGGGGTGCCGAGCTGCAGGTGGGTCATGACGATCAGGTCGCGATACTGTCGCCAGGAGAACGCCTTCGGCTCGCCCCGGCGCCCATGCCAGATGTGCAGCTTGAAGAAGAACCGGGAGCGGTGTCCGGCGCGGTAGCAGACCACGCCGGCGATGTTGACCCGTCCCCGGTTGCGGCCGCGCACCCGTACCACCGGGCGGGCTCCGCGCGGTGCCCAGGTGTGTCCCTTCGGCGGCCTCAGCCCCTGGCCTGCCTCGTCCTCGAAGCAGATGTGGGCGCCCAGGTCCGCCGCGGTCCTTTTACCCGCGGCCACACCTCGGCCTTCCACACCTCGATCGCCTCGTCGTCGCGTTCGACGGCCCGCCGCAGGGGCACCTGCGCGGACCAGCCGTGCCGCCGCAACAGCTTCCACACGCCCTGGATCGTGTACCCGAGGTGGAACATCCGCCCGATCAGCAGCTTGACCCGCTTCAGCGTCCACCCCTGGAACGCGTCGTCCCAGCTGTGCGCGAGCGGGCCCCGCACCAACTCCCGCTCCAGCCGCTCCCATTGTCCGGGGCTCAGCCGTTCCACCGAGGCTGGCCTCTTCGAGCGCAGGGCGTCCGTACCGCCCTCCTCCCACTCCCGCCGTCAACGTCGCACCGACCTCGACGTCACCCGAAGCTTGCTCGCGACGGCCTCGGTCTTCTCACCCCGAGCGAACCGCTCGGCCGCCTCAAGACGCACCCGCTGCCACTTTTCCTGCTCCATGGGCGTCAGCCCGCCCCCATGCGCGTACCGCATGACGACGTCGTACCGCAACGATCAAGAACCATCACGGGCCACCGGACTCCACGAGTTCAACCTGAGTACGAGGGTGCCCATACGGCGAAGGCGAAGACGGCTGCCCGCGGGACTCCCCGCCGGGCTGAGAGGTCAGTCCCGGACTCGTGAGATGTAGTGACTTGTTGCTGGCGTCGTCTTTGGGGTTCCCCTCGGTGTGGTGGTGGCCGTCCGGCATCGTCGAGGTCCTGGTCTCATAATTCCCCTCGCCGCCCTTCGCCTTGTGGCTGTCGTCCGACCAGAGGTCCCCGCGGTCACCTGCGCCGGAGCGGGCCGAGTCCGACCGTTGGCGTTCGTCTGTCTCGGGGGCCGTGGTCCCTCATCTCTCCCATCGGTATGGTCCTCCTTCCTCCTCCGGCAGCCGATCGTGGCCCGACTCGACGAGGAGTTCTCTGAGGGCACGGCGGTCCGTGGCTGGGTGCGCCCATGCCTCGGCCGCGCCAGCATCTGCTGCGCAAAGCACAGGCCCGTACAGCGAGCAACGTCTTTGATCTGCGCGGCGAGTGCGGGCTCCTGATCGTCCGCCGGATACTCGACGAGCTGGTGCGCGGCGTCCTGGCAGATGTCCCACACCGCGGACCGGCCGGTGTCCTCTGCACCTGGACCCGGGCCCGCGCCGACCAGGTCCGCGCCGCCCGCAACGCCGATGACCAGCGCACCGCCTCCTGAGGGCGTCTTCAGCCGATGAGTGCCGGCGTGGGCCGTACCGCGTACGACAGGCCGATGACGTTGCCGAGCCGGACGTGTCGGCCCGGCGGTCGTGTCGTCTCGGCGATCTACGGACCGCCTGGGCGCTCGCCTCCGCCGTCTCCGGTATCCGGAGCCGGCGGACGCGGCGCGGTCGTGCAGGTGTCAGCGGACGGTGGCCTGTGCGGCTTGCTCGATGAGGCGCGTGACGGCACTGGGATGTGAGACCGGGACGGCGTGGGAAGAGTTGATCTCGACGGTGTGCGCGTGGGCGCGCTTGGCCATGAAGCGCTGCTCGTCCGGTGCGATGGCCTTGTCCTGGGTGGTGATCAGGTCCCAGGAGGGGATGGTCTTCCAGGCGGCCTCGGTGGGCTTTTCGTCGAAGACGGATGCGGCCACCGGGCGCTGGGCGGCGGCCGCCAGGTCGGTGACCGACGTCGGCACGTCGGCGGCGATCACGTCGTGGAACTTGTCGGCCTTGACGTACAGGTCGGTGCCGGTTCCGCCGCCAGTCAGCGGGAAGGGCACGGCGTTGAGGGCGGAGCCGAGCTCGGTTGCGGGGAACTTGCTGTTCAGTTCCGCCACGGTCTCGCCCTTGTCCTGGGCGAAGGCGGCTATGTAGACCAGCGCCTTGACGTCCGGGTCGCCGGCGGCGGCCTGGCTGATCACGGAGCCGCCATAGGAGTGGCCGACCAGCACGACCGGGCCCTTGATGCTCTTGAGGAAGCTCTTGAGGTAGTCGGCGTCGCTCGTCAGCCCGCGCAGCGGGTTGGCCGGCGCCACCACCGGATAGCCGTCGTGCTGCAGGCGTTCGATGACGCCGTTCCAGCTGGAGCCGTCGACGAAGGCGCCGTGCACCAGCACCACCGTGGGCTTCGTCTCCAGGCGGTGCTCGGCCTTGGCGGCGTTGGCCGGAGCGGTGACGGTCAGGGTGAGCGCTGCCACCCCCGCGACAGCGCCCAGAGCGGCGGCGTGCTTGCGGGTCGGACGGAAGACAGCCTTGAGGCTCATGGTGACTCTCCTTCGAATACGGCCAGGCAGACCTGGCCGTGTGGCTTGGTGCGGTCAGACCGCGGTGGTGTTGAGGGTGACGGGGATGTTGCCGCGCATGGCCTTGGAGTAGGGGCAGGTGTGGCGGGCGGCGTTGCCGAGCTCGGTGGTGGTTTCCTGGTCGATGCCGCCGAGTTCGAGGTTGAGGATGGCGGCGAGACCGAAGCCGCCGTGGTCGCTTTGAGCGAGGGTGATCGCGGTGGTGATGGCGGTGCTGGTCAGCTTGGCCTTGCGCTCGGCGGCGACAAGGCGGACGGAGCCGAGGGAGCAGGAGCCCCAGCCGGCGGCGCAAAGCTGCCCGGGGTTGGTGGCGTCTCCGGCCCCGCCCATTTCCTTCGGAAGGGCCGGAGCCGTCTGCGGGCGGTCGTCATCGGAGCGGACGCGGCCGCCTTACGGCCCTCGCCGGTCACGTGCACGACGGCGGTGCATGTGGCTGCCGTAACGTTTCTCATTTCGTGGGCCGAACCTTCTCGAGGGGACTCTTCTTGCGCCCCCTGTTCATGAGGTGACGCAGAGAGGTCGCGGAGATGGGTTGGATCGTCGCCTTACGCCCCCGTGACCTCTCCGCCGCTCCCCGTGGCATGCCCTCCGCGCGGGCGCGAGGCGGGCATGCCAGGCCCAGCGCGGCTCCCCCGGGTGGGGCTACTTGGCCTTCAGGGGTTGTCGGTAGGACTTGCGTAGGGATGAGGCGATGAGGGGGAGCAGCGGGACAAGCATCTTGCCTTTGAGCGTGCTGGCGTGACGGGTGAGTTCGATGTCGATCCGCGTGCCGTCGCCCTCGGGGGACAGCCGGAAGACCCACCCGCCACCAGGTCCGAAGGCCTTCGACTCGTGCGTGGTGATGATGACCGTTCCCTGTGCGGCGTCCCACTCGTAGCGGGCCCTTTCCCATGCGGAGCTGGTGCCTTCGGTCACTTCGGCCCAGGTGTCGCTGATCGCGTGGACCGTGAGGTGCTCGGCGTCGATCGTGGGCCAGTTCCGGGCACGCGCGGGACCGAAGTCGGTCAGCACCGCCAGCGCCTCTGGCGGGCTGAGCGAGGAGATGAGATGAAAACGCGCGACGGCCATGTGGCGTCCCCCATATAGAAAGTAACCGCTCTGAACGGTGATGACTGTCGCATGGATCGAAGTAACCCGTCAAGCCGGTTACCCATGCTTGAAATCCGGCCGGTCACCGGTCAGACTGGTTACATGAACCATGCTTTTCCGTGCGGAACACTCGCCCTGGACTTCCTGGGCACGCTGCGCGCTCGACGCAATCCGGTACCGGCGGAGAAGCTCGGCTCCCCCGAACTTCTCGACTCCTGGTTCGTCGAGTCCCAGATGCTCGACACGACGCCGGGCTCCAACGCGTCGGACCTCGAAACGGCCCTGGAACTCCGGGAATCGATCTACTCACTGGTCGAAGCACGACTCGCGGGCGCGCAGCTCCCAGCTGCGGCAGTCGCCGTCGTGAACGGGCACGCGGCACAACCGCCCGTGGTGATGCAACTCGTGCCCGGCGGCACGAGCCGATCCGGATCGGCGTCACAGGGCCTCGCGGCCATTGCTCGCCAGGCCGTCGAGATCATCGGCGGCGAGGACTCGGCGCTGCTACGCGAATGCGGACGCCCCGAATGCACCCAGGTCTACCTCGACCGCTCCCGAGGCCACCGACGGGAATGGTGCGCCATGAGAACCTGCGGAAACCGTGTCAAAGCAGCCGCCTTCCGGGCACGCCAGCGCAGCTCGAGCAACTAGGGCGTGTATCGAGTCGTGATCAACAGGTGGTCCGGGTGAGGTCTTTGATCCAGATCATCGAGGCGCGCAGGTGGAGGCCGGCGAGGGCGGGCCACGGTGCGCAGGGTGGTGTTGGAGAGGGTCTTTTGTGAGATCTCGTGGTCGCCGATGCGGAGGGCTTTGGTAGGTCGGCGACTCCGCCCAGGCCATCTACCACTGGCGCGACGCCAAGGACGTCATGACCGGCTTCGACGACACCCACCTGGCGCTGTCGCAGTCCGTCCGCTTCGCCCCCCACCTCGCCCGCGAGGCGAACCGCTGGCTGCACATCGCAGGGGCCCCCGTCCGCCTCACCGGCACACCATCCGTGCCCACCGAACTCGGCGCCGTGACCCGCCCCGACGCAGTCCTGTGCCGCACCAACGCCAGTGCCATAGCCCAAGTCATGACCCTGATGGCGGACGGACAGCGGGTCGCCCTCGCTGGGGGAGGGGAGGGACTGCGCGCCCTCGCCCTGGCCGCCCGCGACCTGAAGGAAGGCCGCCGCACCACCCACCCCGAACTCCTCCTCTTCCCGACCTGGGGAGAGCCCCAGGACTACGCCGCCCACGATCCGGCCGGCCGTGACCTGCAATGCTTGCTCGACCTTGTCGACAAACACGGCTCCGACGCCATCCTCAACGCCGTAAGCGCGCTTGCCCTCGAGCAGTACGCCGAGGTGACCGTCTCCACCGCCCACAAGGCCAAGGGACGCGAATGGGACTGCGGGAGAATCGCTGACGACTTCACCCCGCCGAGGGACAGCGATCAAAAGGACGCCAACGGACGCGCCATTCCCGGGCCCCTAGACGACAGCGAGGCCCGCCTCGCCTACGTAGCCGTCACCTGCACACGCCAGCGCCTGGGCATGGCCATGACGGCCTGTCGTGGATTGACCACCACCCGGACGGAAACGCCGCAGCTGGCAACGGTCCCCGCATGCCTGGCCCTATCAGGGCTGAGAGGCTCCGGGCCTCAAAATGAGCGCGGAAGGTCTTCAAGCCGGGCACGGTCCCCCAGCACGGCAACTGCCGGACCAGCTGAGCGCGGTCGGGCCGGGCTGGCATCCCCTGCTCCTGCGACTGCATGAACAACTCCTCGCCCTTGACCCGGGCTATCAGGTGGACGACCTGAGGGAGAAACTCGGCGCCGCTCGTATCCGGATCACCGGTACCACGGTCCCTGCGCGCGCCGAGACGCGAGCCCTTGTCACCGCAGCCGAAGAACAATCCGCGACGGTCTGCGAGTTCTGCGGAGCATCTGGACATCGCAGAACGCGCAGCGACGCCCCGGCCGGCTGGATCAAAGCGGTATGCGACAGCTGCCACGGTGCCTGGTCCCACCACGCAATCACGATCATCAACGGCTCCGTGCACAGCCGGGAAACCGGGCAGAGCTAACGACCGCGCCGTTGTTGAGGAAGCAAGAGAGAGCAGGGTCCAAGCGGACCGGCTGGCTGGACGTCACACGTGCGACGCGGCCGCCGTCCCGCCGCCAGAAGCTCAACAACCAATGGAGTGATGTCGTGCAGCGTGCGGAACAGCCAGCCGACTCGCCCATCCCGCCCTGGGCCCTGGAGGCGTCTGTTGTGCGCGACGGCGCACTGCTGTATGCCGTTGTGCGTCTCCATGCTGTGCCCTGTGCGGTAGACCGGCAGCCCGGTGGGGGAGTCGATGCCGGTGCCCATGGAGCGGCAGCCTCGCCCTGTGGGGACGGGGATCCGCCAGGCGTTCCACCGCCGGTACCTGGCCTGCATTGTCATAGGGCAAGCAGTTGAACCGACGGCCGGGAGACAAGCTGATGGACATGGGATCCCCTCCGGATCCCTCGTCGCTCGGCACCCGGTTGATTCGGAATTTCCGGATCGCAGATCACGGACATGGCCTGCGGTCGCCTGGTTGGCGGAATCGCGGCATGTCACAAGGAGATGACTATGAACAGGTGGATCAGGCGCGTCTCGATCGCTCTCGCTTCTGCGGCGATGGCGGGCGGAGCCCTTCTCGGTGCCGGCGGCTCGGCGTCAGCGGCGACGGCTTCGGCGTCCGTAGAGCGCGCGCAGTCCTCGATCGCCGCCTTCGGGACCGACGGCGGACGTGACGGCTACCGCGACGACGGGTACGGAAGCGGTCACCACGGGGAACGGGGCGACGGCCGGGGACACCGTGGCTGGTACACGGACGACGACCGTCGACGTCACCACCATGGCCGGCACCACCACCGCAGGTGGGAAGAGTGGTGGGACGGTCGCCACCTGTACGTCTGGGATGGGGACCGGTGGGTCGAGGTGACGTGGCGGCCCGACGTCGATGTCGACCGCTGGTACCTGGATCAGTTCGTGTGGTACGTGAACCACCGCTGATGCCGCCCAGACCACGCGGTCGGCTGGACGAGTCGCAAGGACGCGGCCTGAGGGTTGCGTGCCGTTGGATGGCCGCTGGCCGGGCCGGAGTCAGGCCCGGGCTGATGAGATCGCTTCCCGGCCGAACCGGGTACACGCGGAGGCCGCGTGCGCTGTTTTCGTCTCCGATCCTTCCGGCTGCGCTGCCATGCCGCCATGTCTCATGCCGCGAAGCGCACGGGGAGCGATCGGAGTGCCCGGCGAGCGGGGAGAGGTGAGTGAGGCACAGGTGAGATCGGAACGAACCGTGGCGTACGAGCTGCCCGTGCGGCTTCTCGTGTCACACGTGTCGGTGTCGATGCGTGTAGCACTGCGGTACGAGGCGGATGATCCCTATGCTGTCCGTGCCGCCTTCTATTCCCTGGGCCGGGGTGGGACGGTTGAGTGGTTCCTCAGCCGTGACATGCTGGCTCGGGCCCTGCGCGGACACATCGGGCAAGCAGATGTGCGGATGTGGCCGACGGGCGGCGCGGGACGCGATGCGCTGTGCATCGCTCTTCGTTCGCCTGCGGGATCGGCCCTGCTCGAACTCCCCGCGCGGGGCGTGGAATCCTTCCTGCGCGAAACGCGGTCCGTGGTGCCGCCAGGGGCCGAGTCCAGCCGGTTCGACCTGGACGCCGAGCTGGCACAGTTGCTGGCGGGGAGCTGAACGCCTGCCCTGGATGGTGGCGCCCCGTTGGGTGTGAGGTTGCGGTTGCCGACCGCGGCCTCGGGCTTGCTGTATGTCCTATTGCCCGGTGACCTCGCCTGCCGTGGCGGGTCATGCCTTCTCGGGGCACTCGAGAGTGGTGGGGGTTCGCTCGACCTGCTGGGGGCAGCGGATGCTCGGGCAGCTCGTGGACGTACTCGGCGTGGAAGGCGTCGAGCACAGGTGAAGGTGGCGGCGCCAGGCGGTGGGGGCGACGGTGCGTGTGGTCTGGATGATCCCGGCCTGAGACCAGATCACGAAGACGATGTCTTCCGGGGTGATGTCGTCGCGGAGGAGACCCTGCTCCTGGGCGTTGCGGAAGATCTGAGCACCCAGTTCTTTCGTGCGCTCGAACATTTTCCTGCCGAGGGCGTGGACAGGCAGCCGCACTGTGCCAAGTCGTTGAAGACGCGGTCACAGGCCTGCAGCTCACAGAGCCTTTCCTCAAACCCCTCCCAGGCGTCGTCCATGGCTGCGGCCTCTCGGCGGCGCCGAGAGGAACTTCGCGGTGAAGAGCTCTTCGACCAAGTCGAGCCGGTTGGGGAAGTGGCGGTAGAGCGTTCCGATCGCGACTGCGGCCTTGCGGGCGACGCCCTCCAGAGAAGCGTTCAGGCCCTGTTCGGCGAAGGCTATTCGGGCGGCGGCCATGATGTATCCAGGAATGCGATCCACCGACTCACCCCCCGGTTCGAGTGACAGCTACGTGACCTCGGCCGCCGGCATGGCGGGAGTCCGCAACAACGCCGCCTACGCGGCTGCCAAAGCAGCCCAGATCTCACTGATCCGTGGGGCCGCCGCGGAATTCGAAATCGAGGTCTGCTCCGCTGTCCCCTACTCCATGAAGCAATCCTTCTTTGTTTCCCAGAATAAGTAACTGGACCTTTCGTTTTGCTCGATGCACCGTAAATCGTGTGAACGCAAGCACCGGCACCCGCAGCGCCCGTGAAGGGGGCGTTTTTTAACCTGCCGTCGCAGGGTCCGAACGCCCGAACGGCTTGGCCCGTGCGACCGGGTACCCCCAACCCGTCAACAGGCGACGACAGTTGGGGGCATTCGATGAGCAAACAAGCAGCAGTTGGCAGACGCACGGCATTTGAGTAGATCACGCAGCAGTCCCACGGGACCGCAGCGCGGACTGCCATAAATTCCCGACACGGAACACGAGTAGGAAAATGAGCGACCACACAAAAATCATCGTTCTGGGAGCAGTCGCCCTCTTTCTTGGAGGCGGATTCATCGTGATCCTTCAACACGGCTACAGGGCCTGAGAAGCCATCCGCTTACCGCTCCGGCAAGGGCAACGAAATGCGTCATGTCAGCGTCCGCACCTGCGAGGAGTCCCGCCAGCTTTACGATCGGAAGCGCGCCGAGGGCAAGCGCCGGCGAAGCGGTGCCCCTCCTGAATCCGCTGTGGTCCCAGGTCTCGTAGTTGCCCGGCTGTCAGCGGCGGTGCGGGACGAACGCCACGCGCACGCCGGCCTCGCGGGCGGAGCCGACCACGGAACGCAGGTTGGCCAGCAGGCCGACCTCCTTTCCTACGGGCTCCAGCCGCGGCCAGGTCTTGCAGCCCTCGGAGAGGAGGTCGTTGCAGGGGTCGACCAGTAGAACGGTTGTGTGGCTGGCGTCGTAAGCGTCGATCGCAGCGTCTTCTTGAATCTGGATGCTAGGTAACCTCCAGATTGAGATTATCGCCGTCATCCTCAATGTCAAATCGGCGACACGGCGTCTCAAGGCGCGCGGGCTATCGGTTCAGGGCGGCCACGAATCGGCGCAGGCCGGCTCTGCAAGGGTTTCCCCGACGGGCTGTTGCAGCGACGTGGTCGGCGCCGACCTGGTAATGCGCCCTCCGGGTTCGAGGGCGTGCCGCGCAGTACGTTCCGGACACCCCGACAGCTGAATAGCGAACAGATACTCAGGTGTATAATCCAGTCATGCCGTGCAGCCGCGTGGGCACGCGCATGGATTCGGCAGCGATGTATGAGGTGGGCAGTGCCATCGACGAAGAAGGTGTCCGGTCCCATGGACGACGCGCCAGCCTGCTCCATCGAGCGCAGCCTGCAGGTGCTCGGCGAGCGCTGGGTTTTCCTGGTGCTGCGCGAGATATTCGGGGGCAAGCACAAGTTCGCCGAAATTCAGTCGTCCCTCGGTATCGCGCCGAACCTGCTCAGTGACAGGCTCAAACTTCTTATCGAGGCCGGCGTGTTGCGCACGCGGACATACCAGGAGCCGGGCAGCCGGCATCGCCAGAGCTACCACCTCACTCCGGCCGGGTGTGAGCTGCGACTCGTGTTGGCGGCCCTCCAGCAGTGGGGTGACCGCCACCGCCCTCGCCCGTCGGGGCCCTCCGCTCTGCGGCGCTCCCGTTCCACCGGTCAGGCCGTCCATGTTGGGTTCCTCGACGACGACGGCCGTGAGTTGCCCGCCGAAGACCTGACGTACGTGATGAATACGGGGCCCGAGGCCTGATGGCCTACTGCTTCAAAACCGCTTCACCGCTCCACATCGATGAAGGCGCAGGGCCTCCGCCCTCGGGGGCTCGCAGGAGTCGGCCAGCCGCTCGAACAGGTCCCGGATCGTCTAGGCCTCCGACCGCTCGCCGATCAGCCGGGACCCGCTCCGTCGCCGCGGCCAGTTCCCGCCCCGCCATCGACGGGGATGATCAAGGCGGCGTTGGGTGGTCAGTGCCACGGCCACGGCCATGAGTTCGGTGTACTTGGGAGTGATGGCCTTGTTGCTGCCGCGCAGGACCTGCGTGTCCCAGGCCAT
>NZ_JBSFJX010000145.1:0-19379 GCF_053598275.1 Streptomyces sp. NPDC001156
CGCGGGATCCGCCGAGACGACGACCTCGCCCACGCCTACCGCAACTGGCTCCAAGCCGCTTGACAGCCAATAGGAGCATCAGTGCCCGCCAAGCGGTCGTGCGCGCTGCAACACCACGAACAAGTACACGCTCGTGCACACGCACACACACTCCTGCACATCCGAAACCGAACAGCTCCCAACCCCCGGAGCGGCTGCTGCCGCGACCGACACGCGGTCGCCAGCAAGAAGTCCGACCACCTCGACGCGATGGTCCTTGCAAACATCCTTCGCACCGACATGGCCGCCCACCGGCCGCTACCTCGCAACAGTGAACTCGCCGAGGCCGTCGCGGTCTTGGCCAGAGCACAGCAAGACGCCGTCTGGGACCGCACCCAGGCAGCCAACAATCTCCGCTCCCACCCGCGCGCATACTTCCCCGGCTTCCTCACCGCCTTCCAGTCCTCATGCGAGGGACTGTGCTCCCCGCTCGCGCGTGTGGTCCTGGCCGCTGCCCCACTCCGGAACGCGCCGCGAAGCTCACCCGTACCCAGCTGCGGTCACTCCTCATGAAGGCCGGCCGCCAGCGCGGCATCGAGGCTGAAGTCGACCGGCTACGCGAAGCCTTCCGACTTGTGCACAATCTGACCCGCATGCAACTGATCCGCACCTGTGCGGCCTGGCAGCCGGAGGAGACCGCGTTCCGCAACCCCATATCGGCGACCCGCATCGCGATCATACGTCGCTCGGGAGGCCTACTACCTGATCAAGAAGGACAGCAGGGGCTACCAGCGGGCGGGGCCGAGTGCGATGTCGTGTCTGAGCTGCTGGCCGGTCCGGTCCACGAGCAGGAACTGGGCATACGGTGCGTGCTGTGAGGAGGAGGCGATCAGGGTGTACGCCCCCGGGGGAAGCCCGGTGATCTGGTAGCGGCCGTTCACCGTCCTGCCCTGCGTCCAGCGCTGGCCCTGGCCGGTCACCACAGTGATCCACGCCTCGCAGCCGCCGGGGTGCACCGGGCAGCGCAACGTGCCGCTGACAGTGCCCGTGGCAGCGGTGTGCGTCGGGTCCAGCGCGTGGGCGGCTCGTTGTGGTGCGTCGGCCCTGTCGGCGGGACGGGACGGGCCGGCGGCCCCTCCGGCCCGATGGCGGCCGTGTCCCTGTCCGGCCACCCGGGGGGCGGGGGATCCCACGTCCGAGTGGCAGGCGGCGGTGGTGTCGGCAGCCGCCGCCGGCTGCGGCGCGATGATCACGCTCAGGCCGACGGTGTCTGCCAGGTTCGCCAGCACCTCATCCAGGGCGGACAGTTCCCGAAGGGCGACACCGAGCCGCTCAGCTTCCCGCCCGGTGGGGGCGTTCAACAGGAGGGATTCGGTTTCGCGGATCATCGGACTGACCCGGGTCCACCTACCGCTGCGCCGCCCCGTCGTAATCTGCTCCTGCAGGGCGTGCAGGGAATCGGTGAAGACCTCGGTGATCTGCTCCGCTCGGGCACGCAGCGGGGCGGCGAGATCGATGTCGGCGGCGGTGGCCAGCGCGTGTGCGTGCTGGGTTGCGGTGCCGAACAGGGCGAGGAGGTTCTCGTTGCGGCGCCCGCGCACCCCCAGCGGCATGCAGACCAGCGGCTTTAGCGCGTCTCGCAGTTGGAAGAGGGCGGCATCCACGCCGCGGGCCGCACCGCGCAGCCGGGTCGGTGCCTCGGGGTCCCGCCAGCGCTCGGCGACCTGAGCGATGAGCTGCTCCAGTGCGGAGAGGTAGCCGCGCTTGGCCTCGCGGTCGATCTTGCTGTTCGACACAGGGAAGATGACGGCGGCGCACACGGTGGCGATCACGATGCCCACGCCGTTGTCGATCAGCCGCTTCGTCAACAGCCAGTTCATGCCGGAGTACGGCATGCTCAGGCCGTACAGCTGAGTCAGCGCGGCGACGAGCCCGACGACGAAGTAGGCGTAATGCCGCTGCATCCCCCATACGCACAGGGACATCGCGACCACGATGAACGCCGTGGTCTGGTAGATGTGGCCCGGGCCGATCAGATGGAGCGCGCCGATCCCCAGCACCGCCCCGACGGCCGTTCCGAGCAGCCGGTGCGCGAGTTTGCGCAGCCGGTCCGGTGTGGTGCTGACACCGAACAAGGACAGCATCACCCCGCTGATGCCCCAGTAGAAGTGGCCCGGGTCGATCGCGTCGGTGATCGGGCAGACGATGGCGATGGCGATCGCGGTCTGCAGCGGTGTGCGCAGAGAGGGCACGGCACCCCGCCAGCCGCTGGCGCCGTGGGCCATGCCCGCACGCTGTGCGACCAGCGCGGTTCCGGCCGGGCGGTTTTGCACCAGCACCACGGTCTTTCGGAACGGGACCCTGGCGCGCTCCGTGGGTGAGTTCTCTCCCAGGTTCAGCCAGCACGCGAGTGCGTCGGCGAAGGCATCGAGCAGATCGCCGACCCGGCGGGCCAGCGCGCGGACCTCGGCCTCCTCGGCGCTCATGCCTTCCTGGCCGGCACCGGCTTGCTGCCGGATCAGGTCGGCGGCCGGGCGCAGCGCGTCGGCCCGGCCCAGGTGCGTGTCCCGAGCGATGACCAGGCTGACAACCATCGCCTCGCGCAGCCGGGTGGGCACGTGACGGGACGCCAGCTGCTGCACCGCTTGTCCGATGCCCTGCAGGGCGAGTTCAGCGTTGAAGAGGTACTGGTGCAGGAGCTCGGCGGTGTGCGGATCGGCCGCCATCGCGGGTTGGTCGAGGTGGCCGTCGATGGTCAGCGTGGTGATGTTCAGCCGCCGCAGCGTGCGCCGCATACGCCTGACCGCCCTGGCCCGGTTGGCGTTCGGAGTCAGGGCGACCGATGCGGTTTCGGTGACCCGCCGCGCCTCGACCAGAAAGGCGCGCTGGGTGCGCAGCAAGTCCTCGCGCGGCATGGGATAGCACAGCACGAGCCAGGCGACCAGCATGGCAACCGTGGTGGCGATGCCGAGGATGAGGATCCGCCACCACAGGGCCAACGGGATCGGCGCTACCATGCCGAACATGCTGGCGGCGAACATCATGGTGCCAGCGGTCAGCCAGATCGGGCCGAAGCGTGCCAGCACGAAGATCATGGCCGCCAGCAGCCCTATCAGGCACATGCTGAGTATCCGGTGGGGATGCAGCCACAAGACAAGCGGCAGTACCGCGGAGAACGGCAGCGGCATCCACAAGATGGCGCGGGCCAGACGCAGCGGGGTCTTCTCGGCAACCAGGAAGCAGCTCAGAAATCCCATGAGGCCGCCCAGCAGCATGCTCAAGAACACGGGCACGCCCAGCGGGTCGGACAGTTCGTAGCCAGCCGTCAAGGCGACCGACATGGACACCAGTGCACGCCAGCCCGCTTGGAGCTGGAGTAGCCCGGGGTCTGCGGCGAGCACCCAGTCCCACCAGCGTCTCGGCCCGCTGACCCGGTGCGGGACGTGGACCGGGGGCGGCCCGGCGGCGTCCACCGCCGCGTCCGCTTGGCGGGTCTCCGTAGTTGACGTGCTCAACTGTCCTCCGTGGCAAGTGTTTGTACGATCACGTGAATAACACCGCGCGGGCCAACGCGACGGCGCGTTCCGAGTTCAGTCGCCGTCGCGACTGGCAGTCAGGCATCGCGGTAGTGCCCTGCCTGCGGTGGAGCAGCGAAATACGGGGCGGGCACCGATCGCCGCTGGAACTGATCGGACCTCCGAAATGCTTCGGTAGATCGATGCGTGCACGTCGCTGCGGGTATCCGGCACCCGCAGCAGGCCCGGGCGGACGCGTTGTGAGGGGTGCGCGCGACGGCGGGCTCGGGCGGGGTCGACGCTGATACCGGCCAGGCGCGCGCCTGTTTCCGGACTGGATGGACCGTGCGCCTGCGCCGGTGTGGTCCTGGCGCGGGGGTGCGCCAGAACCTGCGCACCCCGGGGCCGGAGGCGCGTCGGTTAGAAGTTCCCTACCACAGGGTGCGGGACGTAGGGTGCCTCGAGTTCGGCCACTTCTTCGTCGGTCAGGCTGACTTCCAGCGCGGCCAGTGCGTCGTTGAGGTGGCCGGGCTTGCCCGCACCCACGATCGGGGCGGAGATCACCGGGTTGCGTAGCAGCCACGCGAGCGCGACCTGCGCCCGAGGAATGCTCCGCGCGGCGGCGATCTTGGCGACCTGCTCAACGACCGCCCTGTCGGCGGCTTCGGTGGCGTTGTACAGGGTGTCGCCGAAGGCGTCGGCCGAGGACCGGTCGGTCACCGTGTCCCAGTCCCGGGTGAGGCGCCCACGGGCCAGCGGACTCCACGGGATGACACCGATCCCCTGGTCGGCGCACAGGGGCAGCATCTCGCGCTCTTCCTCGCGGTTCAACAGGTTGTAGTGGTCCTGCATGGACACAAAGCGCGCCCACCCGTTCATCTTCTGCAGGTACAACGCCTTGCTGAACTGCCAGGCGTACATGGACGAGGCGCCGATGTAGCGGACCTTGCCGGATTTCACCACGTCGTGCAGGGCCTCGAGGGTTTCCTCCATCGGCACCTTCGGGTCCAGACGGTGGATCTGGTAGAGGTCGATGTAGTCGGTGCCCAGACGGGTGAGGCTGGCGTCGACCTCGGTGAAGATCGCCTTACGGGACAGTCCGCCGCCGTTCGGCCCCGGACGCATGACGCCACAGACCTTGGTCGCGACGACGACCTCGTCCCGGCGGGCGAAATCCCTGACGGCGCGCCCGAGGATCTCCTCGCTCGAGCCATCCGAGTAGACGTTCGCCGTGTCGAAGAAGTTGATGCCGGCCTCGATCGCCTGCTTGAGGATCGACCGGCTGTCTTCCTCGGGCATGCTCCACGACGGGTAACCGCGTTCCGGTTCACCGAAGGTCATGCAGCCCAGGCAGATGGGTGAGATGTCGAGACCGGTATGGCCGAGCTTCACATATTCCATGTTGATGTCACTCTCCGCGTATCACAGGCAATGGAAGCCCGTTTTACTCTTCTGATGTCGCCTCAGCTGCGAGGCTGCTGGGCGGTCGGCGTGCTGCGGGCCCCGTGCCGGCGCGGGATCGGCGGCGCCGGCATGGGGGCCTCGCAGGTGGATTGCCGGAGGGAGGGTCCGTCCAGCGGTTTCGTCCGCGGTCTGTTACCAGGTCTGTTCGCCGGCGCGGACGAGGATCTCGTTGACGGCGACCCGGCGGTCCCGTGTGACGATGTAGGAGACCGCGTCGGCGATGTCCTCGGGGCGCAGCATCTCCATGCCCTCGACCTGCTTCTCGATCGCCTGTCGGACACCGTCGCGCAGGTGCGAGCTGAGCTCCGTGGCCACGGTGCCGGGCTCGACCACGCTCACCCGCACGCGCTTTTGCATGACCTCCTGCCGCAGCGCCTCGGTGAATCCGTTGACGCCGAACTTGGTCAGGTTGTAGACGGCCGTCCCGGGCCGGGCCACCCGGCCTGCGGTGGAACTGATGTTGACCAGGTCCGCCACCCGGCGCGGGGAGTCCTCCGCGGCGCGCAGGAGGTGCGGCAGCGCAGCGTGGGTGACATACAGCAGGCCCTGGACATTGATCTCCAGCATGCGCTCCCACTCCTCGAGCGGGGAGTCCACAGCCTGCCCGACGCCCATGGTGCCGGCGTTGTTGACGACCGTGTCCAGGCGCCCGAACTCGGTCACCACAGCCTCCACGGCCGCCGCGGCCTGCTGCTGGTCGGTGATGTCCGCGGTGACCACGAAGGCCTTCCCGCCATCGGCGCGGACTTTGTCCGCGAGCTCTTCCAGCCTCTCGCGCCGCCGTCCGAGGACGGCGACGGCCGCGCCTTCAGCGGCGAGGCTGCGCGCCGTCGCCTCGCCTATGCCGCTGCTGGCGCCGGTCACCAGCGCCACCGTGTTCTGCAGTCGTCCGGTCATGATGTCTTCCTCCATGTGTGGTGATCGCGGCCTGACAGGCCGCAGGTTGTAGCGGGCCGCGGCCGACGGACGTTTGGGCGGGGCCCAAGCGCGGGCCCGCGTTGCCGTCGTACCGAGTGCGGTGGGAAGTGCCGCCGCTCCGACCCGTCTATCTCGGCCCGTGCGGGGCGGCCTGGGCGCGCAAGAGGCTGCCCGTGGTCCGTTGCGGCCGCCGATGTGCGGGCGAGGGCTTGTGGGTGGTGGTGCCGGTTCAGTGGGTGTGTTGCAGCAGTTCGACGAGGTTGCCCTCGGGGTCGGCGAGGTAGGCGAAGCGGATCCCGGGCCGCCGGGCCGGTGCCGGCGGGGAGATGGCGCGGGCGCCGCAGGCGACCGCGGTGGAAACCGCCGCCTCCAGGTCGTCCACGGTGAGGGCCCAGTGGAAGTAGCCCTGGACGCCTGCGCCCTCGACCGGATCGGCGAAGTGCTGCGGTGCCGAGCCGACGCGCTCGGTCAGTTCGATCGAGGCGCCGCCGGGGCCGCTGAGGAGCGCAATCCGGATACCAGTCTCGGGAATCTCGGTCTGGTACCTGTCGTGGAAGCCGAACGCCTCGATGTAGAAGTGGCGTTGCCGGTCGAGGTCGGCGACCGACAGCCCGATGTGATCAAAGGAAACCGTGGACATGGCCAGTTGTGATGCCTTTCCGGTCAGCGGGCCGTGTATCCGCCGTCGACCGGGAGGGCCGCGCCAGTGACGAAGCTGGACCGGTCGGAGCACAGCCACAGGACGGCGTCGGCGATCTCTTCGGGTTCGGCGATCCTGCCGATCGGGTGGGCTGCCACCCGGGCGGCCATCACCTCCGGCGAGCGGCCTTCGGCGATCAGCGGTGTATTGACCAGGCCGACGACGAGAGCATTGACCCGGATGCCGTCCGGCCCGTAGTCGAGCGCAGCCGTCCGGGTCAGCCCGACGACGCCGTGCTTGGCCGCGGTGTACCCGGCGAAGCCCGCCACTCCCACCACGCTCGCCCCGGAGCCGATATTGACAACGGAGCCGAAGCCCTGCGCCTGCATCTGACGCAGCTGGTACTTCATCGACAGGAACGTCCCCCGCAGATCGGTGGCGATCATGCGGTCGAAGGTCTCGACGGGGTAGTCAGCCGTCTTCCGCAGATCGTCTCCGCCACTGATCCCGGCGCTGTTCACGCCAAAGTCCAGCCGCCCGGAGTCACCAACCGCCACCTCGACCGCATGCGCGACCGACTGCTCGTCGCTGACATCACACGCCACATGGCGGGCGGTGCCACCGGCTTCGGTGATCATCCGAACGGTCTCCTCCAGGGTGGCCACCGTGCGTCCGGCGACCGTCACGGTGCAGCCGGCCGCGGCCAGGGCGAGTGCCGAGGCCCGGCCGATACCGGTTCCACCGCCGGTGACCAGCGCCGTAGTGCCCTCGAAAGACTTGTCCATGATCTCTTTCCTGTCTTCCCTGCCTGATCCTGTTCGGGTGGCGTAGTTCTTCAGTGAGGCCAGAGCCGGGGAGCGCGTCGGCGGGATCGTCCCACGTGACCTCGATCACGTCGCGGGAGACCTGCCGGCGGGCATCGCCCACGCCCTTGTGGTGGTTGCCTCGGTTCCGAGGGCGGCAAGGAGCCGGTCATGCATGACACCGCCGGACGGGCCGGAGTGCGGCCGCTCACGGAGAAGCCCGATGCCGCAGTACTCTGCCATCCGGAACCAGTTCCGGTTGAACCATAAGCGGAACCGGTTCCGGTTGCAAGTGTGGCAGGAAGAGGGCCGTGACTAACCGACGACGACAGGGGCGGCACCCGACGACAGGGCCGTCACCGCGCGACAGCCCAGGTAACCGCGAGTCGACGCACAACCTCGCGGTAGCTCGGGGTTGTTGAAGCCAACGAGCAGTTCCGGACGCCCTGGCGCCACAGTTGCACGCGCTCTCGCCCACACAGACCAAACTCGCCGTCTCCTGCGGGCGACTGCTTCGCACAGGTTCCGGCAACAGGGCGGACAAACCGGATCGCATCCCGGCGGCATGGCTCTGACATGACAGAGGCGGGGTGACAGGTCATCCGCACGGTGCTGCCGGTTCTGGCCTCAGGCCTGGTCGCACGGCCCGGGGCGGACGGCCGAAGCGGAACCGCCAGCGGCAGGTGGTGGACTCAGCCTGCTGGTCGTCGACCACGGCGTGAAGCGGGCTGCCTGCGGAATCCCCACCGTATCGGCGGGTGAACGCCTTCGTCCGGCGCCGACAGGTGACGAGCCGGCTCGCCGAACGCCAGGTCAAGAGGCCATGGGGATCGAGTCGCCGCCGGTCCACCCGGCGAGCGTTCCGGGTGGACACCCGGGGCCGCGGCGTCCGCGTGCCATCCCCCGTTCGGACGCGGTCGGTGGGCGCTTTGTCAGCGGCTTTGTGACATTCGTCTCGGGGATCTGTCGGACTGGCAGGCGCGGGCCCAGCTCCTGCTCTGTGCGCGTGGCGCCAGCGGGGAGACCCGTCGGTACCACGTCTCCCGTGTCGGCGACCGAGCCCTGTCGTGGTTCCGGTCACCGAGTCGGCGATGCGAGGAGGTGCTCCTCGCCGGGTGCGGCAGCCACCTCCCCCGACCAGCGGACACGACAGGACGGTTCTCAGGTGATGAACAGGCGGACTTTCGGCAAGGCCCTCGGCGCCGCCACGACGAGCACAGCGGCTGCCTCACTGGTGGGGATTCCCGCCCCCTCCTCGGCCTCGGCGGCCGCCCGAAGGGGCGCGGAATCAGCCGGGCCGGACCAGGCGCGAGGGACCCTCTCCTTCGGTGCGCTGAAGCAGATCCGGGCCGGCGAGCTGAGCATCGGCTACGCCGAGGCGGGACCCGCCCACGGCCCCGCGGTGATCCTGCTGCACGGCTGGCCGTACGACATCCACAGCTACGTCGAGGTGGCACCGCTGCTGGCCACGCACGGCTACCGTGTCATCGTCCCCTACCTGCGCGGCTACGGGACGACCACCTTCCTGTCCCCCAAGACGTTTCGCAACGCCGAGCAGGCGGTGTTCGCGGTGGACATCATCGCGCTGATGGACGCCCTGCGGATCGAGCGCGCCGTCCTCGGCGGCTTCGACTGGGGATCCCGCACCGCCGACATCATCGCCGTGCAATGGCCGGAGCGCTGCAGGGCCCTGGTCTCCGTAAGCGGCTATCTCATAACCGACCGGAAGCAGCAGCGCCTGCCGCTGCCCCCGGCGGCCGAGTGGGCGTGGTGGTACCAGTACTACTTCTCCACCGAGCGGGGCGAGTTGGGCCTTGCGGAGTACCGGCACGACTTCGCCAAGCTCATCTGGCACAACGTCTCACCGACCTGGCACTTCAGCGACGCCACCTTCGACCGCACCGCCCAGGCGTTCGACAACCCCGACTACGTCCGCATCGTGATCCACAACTACCGCTGGCGGCTCGGTCTCGCACCGGGCGACCCGCGCTACGACGACCTCGAGGCGAGACTCGCAGAAGGCCCACCCATCCATGTGCCCACCGTCACACTCGACGGTGCGCTGGACCCCTTCACCCCGCCTGGCAACGGCGCCGCGTACCGCGCGAAGTTCACCGGGCCCTACGCCCACCGCACGCTGAAGGGCATCGGCCACAACGTCCCGCAGGAGGCGCCCGAGGCGTTCACCCAAGCGGTCCTGGACGCCGACCGCATGTGACACCGCTCGGGCCCGGGTTCAGGCGGGCAGTCGCGGCACGCTGTCGATCAGGCGGCGGGTGTAGGGGTGCGCCGGGCGGCCGAGCACCGGGGCGGTGTCGCCCTGCTCCACGACGCGGCCCCGCTCCAGTACGGCGGTGCGCTCGCACAGGGACGCCACGACCGACAGGTCGTGGGAGACCATCACGAGCGTCAGCCCTTGTTCCTGCTTGAGTTCCGCGAGCAGGTCGACGACCTTGACCCGGGTGGTGACGTCGAGTGCGCTGACGGGCTCATCGGCCAGCAGCACCCGTGGATGGCACACCGTGGCTCGGGCGATGGCGATCCGCTGGCGCTGTCCTCCGGAGAACTCGTGCGGGTAGCGGTCCATCGCGTCGGCCGGAAGGCCGACCCGTTCCAGGGCCGCCG
Source organism: Streptomyces sp. NPDC001156 (assembly GCF_053598275.1). NCBI lineage: Bacteria > Bacillati > Actinomycetota > Actinomycetes > Kitasatosporales > Streptomycetaceae > Streptomyces > Streptomyces sp. NPDC001156. Next base: position 9,945 of record NZ_JBSFJX010000145.1, read on the forward strand.
CCACCTTCGCCACGGCGGAGGACCGTGTGTCGATACCGAGGGAGCGCAGCGGTTCGGCCACGACGGCGCCCACGCGACGACGCGGGTCGAGCGAGGAGTACGGGTCCTGGAAGACACACTGGACGCTGCGCCGGAACCGGCGCATCTGCTCCCGGTCGCGCAGGGACAGGTCGGCACCGTCGAAGCGGACAGTCCCGGCGGTGGGCCGGGACAGCCCCAGCAGCAGGCGCAGGAGCGTCGTCTTGCCCGCCCCCGACTCGCCGACGAGGGCGAGGCTGTGCCCCGCTTCGACGGCGAGCGAGATGTCCTGTACCGCGTCGACCGCGCTCCCCCTGTGGCGCAGCGCCACGTCTCTCAGTTCCAGTACGGGCGTCACCGCGGGCTCCTCAGGTCCAGGGCGGCCTCCAGCCTCCGTGCGCTGGCCACGAGCGATGTGGTGTACTCCTCGCGCGGAGAGCGGACGAGGTCGTGGACGGTTCCCGTCTCGACGGCCCGGCCGTCCTTCATCACCAGAGCCCGGTCGGTCACCCGCGCCACCACGGCGAGGTCGTGGCTGACGAAGATCACCGCCATTCCCCGTTCTCGGACGAGGGTGTCGAGGAGATCCAGCATCTCCGCCTGCACGGACACGTCCAGCGCGGTCGTCGGCTCGTCCGCGATCAGCAGTCTGGGCTCGCAGGCCAAGGCCATCGCCAGGGCGACGCGCTGCCGCTGTCCGCCCGAGATCTCATGCGGAAAGGCCCGGGCGACACGCTCGGGTTCCGGCAGCCGTACCTGTGCCAGCATGTCGCCGACGGCGTCGCGGAGCGCGGCGCCCTTGAGGCCCCTGCGTCTGGCGAGGGGCTCGGCGATCTGCCGGCCCACGCGCATCAACGGGTCGAGCGCGGTGAGGGGCTCCTGGAATACGACCGCGGCGTCCCGGCCACGCACCGAAGTGAGCGCCCTCTCGGTCGCGCCGACGATCTGGGTGCCGGCGAGTTCGACGCTGCCGGTGGCGGTCATGCCGCTGGGCAGCAGACCGAGGACTGCCAGCGTGGTGAGCGACTTGCCGGACCCGGACTCGCCGATGAGGCCGAGCCGTTCACCGCCGGCCACGGTGAAGGAGAGGTCGTCGATCAGCACGCTGCCCTCGGCGGTCCGGACGGTCAGCCCGCGTACATCGAGGAGGGTCATGAGCGCCTCCGACCGGTCGCCGGATCGAGGGTTTCCCGCAAACCGTCGGCGATGAGGTTGACGCCGATCACGAGCAGGACGAGCAGAATGCCGGGGGCGAGGGCCCCGGCGGGGGCGGTGGTGAAGGTGGCCTGGGCCTCCTGGAGCATGCGGCCCCATGAGGCGTTGGGCGGTGGGGCGCCAAGCCCCAGGTACGACAGGCTCGCCTCGGCCAGCACGGCGAGTCCGAACTGCAGGGCCAGGTTGACCACGAGGGTGGGCCAGACGTTGGGCAGGACGTGTCCGAGCACGATACGCGGCCAGGACGTGCCGGAGGTGCGTGCGGCGGTGATGTAGTCCTGCGTCAGGACGCGTTTGACCAGGATGCGTGCCAGTCGGGCGACGATGGCGCTCTGCGCCAGACCGATGGCGAGGACGGCGGATCCCAGGGTCGCCGAGCGCGCGGCGACGATAAGCATGGCGAGCAGCAGCGTCGGGAAGGCGATCAGGATGTCGAGGAACGCGGAGAGCGTGTCGTCGAGCCAGCCCTGTGCGAACGCGGCGAGCACGCCGAGCACGATGCCGATGGTGGCGGCGATGAGCACGGACCCCAGGCCCGCCTCGACGGCGATCCGCGAGCCGGTCATCACCTGGGTGAACAGGTCGCGGCCCAGTTTGTCGGTACCCAGCAGATGTCCCCCGCCCGGTCCTGTCAGCCGTCCGCCGGAGGTGTCGTCGGCGGGGTAGGGCAGCCAGAACAGGGAGACCACGGCGAGGAGCGCAATGAGGCCGGCCAGGGCAGAACCGACGACGAGTGTGGCGGAGACGTGGGAACGGCGCCCGGCCCGTGGCGCCCCTGCAGGCCGTGCCACTTCGAGTGTGTCGGCCGGAGTCACCGGGCACCTCCCGAGAGCCGTCCGCGTAGTCGCGGGTCGACGATTCGCTGGAGCAGGTCCGCGGCGAAGCCGATGAACAGCACACCGAGGGTGGAGACGAACAGCACGCCCTGGATGACCGGGTAGTCGTGCTGGGCGATGCCGGTGGCGAGCATCGAGCCGAGGCCCGGTAGTGCGTACACCGACTCCACGACGACCGCGCCGAGCAGGGTCGAGGCGAGTTCGATACCGAGGACGGAGATCACCGGCACGGAGGCGTTGCGCAGACCGTGCCGCCACATCGCGCGTCCGAAGGACGATCCCAGGGCGCGTGCGGTGCGCAGGTAGTCGCTGTCCAGAACGTCGAGGGTCGCTGAGCGGACGTAGCGGATCAGGGACGCGCTCATCACCAGGGCGATGGTGGCGACCGGCAGAGCGAGGGAGCGGATCGCGTCCGCAGGCTCGGACCAGCCGTCCTGCGGGAATCCGCCTGCCGGCAGCCAGCCCGCGTTCAGGGCGAACACGTCGACGAGGATCATGCCGAGCCAGAACACCGGGACGGCGATGCCCAGCTGGGACACGCCGCTGAGCAGGGCGCCGTACCAGGTGTGGCGCTTGTGCGCGGCGACGAATCCGGCGGGAACGGCGATGAGGACGGCGAGGACGAAGGCGGCCAGGGTGAGCGGGACGGTGATGTTCAGCCGGGAGGCGACCTCGGGTCCGACCGGCAGCGAGCTGACGAAGGAGGTGCCGAGGTCGCCGCTCGCCAGTTGCCCGAGCCAGTGGGTGAACTGCTCGGGCAGCGGTTTGTCGGAGCCGATGGAGTGCCGTGCCGCGGCGATCTGTTCGGGGCTCGCGCCCACTGCCGTGAGGGCGTTGGCCGGGTCGCCGGGCAGCATGCGCAGCAGTACGAACAGCACCACGCTCGCGAGAGCCAGCGACACCACCAGGAAGACGAGGCGGCGCAGGACGTAACGCGCCATTATCCCTTCTTCTCGATGTCGTAGGCGTAGAACTGGGAGTTGAGGCCGTTGAGGGGGTAGCCCGACAGCTTGCTGCTGGCGACCACGATCTGCGGGTACAGGTACAGCCAGTCGCTGGCCGCGTCCTCGGCGGTCTTCTCGTTGACCTTCTTCAGCAGCGCGGTCTGCTCGGTCGTGGTGGAGGCCTCCTCCGCCTGCTGGACCCACTGTGTGACCTGCTTGTTGTCATAGCCCCAGTAGAAGTCGGGGTTCCCGTACCAAACGAGGTCGCGATCGTTGACGTGCTCCTGGAGCGTGGCGGTGAAGTCGTGGTTCTTGTAGACCTTCGTGTACCACTCGTCGGGCGTGATCGTGTTGATCGTGACGGTGATGCCGACCTTGGCCAGCTGGGACTTGATGAAGGTGGCGGCGGTGGGGTGCGGGTCGTAGTTCGGGGTGTCGAGGGTGAAGGCGAAGCCCTTGGCGTACCCGGCCTCGGCGAGCAGTTGCTTCGCACGCGCCGGGTCGTAGGCGTTGACCTTGGTGAGGTCCTCGTACCACGGGTCGGTGGGCGGCACCATCGAGCCGATGAGCTTGCCGTACCCGCCCCAGACCGATTCCAGCAGCTTCTTGTCGTCGATGGCGGCGGACACGGCCTGGCGCACCTTGACGTCCGTGAAGGGCTTGGCCTTGTCGTTGAAGGCGAGCAGCAGCTTGGTGGTGGAGTTGCCGTCGCTGACCTTGTAGTTCTGGTTGTTCTTGAACTGGTCCAGGGCGTCCGGTGACTGCTCGCTGGTGACCACGTCGACCGCGTTGGTCAGCAGCGCGTTGTTGATGGCCGTGGCGTCCTTGTAGTAGTGGAAGACGACCGCCTTGTTCCTGGCGGCGTTGCCCCAATAACCCGCGAACCGGTCCAGGCTCAGCGCGGAACCGTGGGTCCACTTGTCCAGCTTGTACGGGCCGGTGCCGTCCTCCGTCGTCTTCAGGTTCTTGGCCTGGGAGTTGATGATCCAGACGTAGGAGAGGTTGTAGACGAAAGAGATCGACTTCTGCGACAGAGTGACCTTGACGGTCCGCGTGTCAGGGGTGGCGATGTCCTTGATGACCTCGAGGTTGCTCTTGCGGGCCGACTGGGAGTCGTCCGCGATGACCTTCTGCAGGCTGTACTTGACGTCCTGGCTGGTGAGTTCCTTACCGCTGTGGAACTTCACGCCGTCGCGCAGGGTGAAGGTGTAGGTGAGGCCGTCGCCGCTGACCTTGTAGTCCTTGGCGAGCAGCTTCTCCACACCGCCGTCGTCGGTGAGCTTGAACAGCCCTTCGTAGACGTTGCCGTTGAGCGCCTCGGTCACGCCCTGGCCACCGCCGGCAGTGTTGTCGAGGTTCTGCGGCTCGTACAGCGAGCCGATGCTGACGGTGGCGTTCTTGTCGTAGGCGCCGCCCGCGGCGCTGCCGCCCGCGCCGGAGCCGCCGCAGGCGGTCAGGGTCAAGGCGAGGGTGGCCGCGGTCGCGGTGCCGTACAGGGAGGTCTTCTTGAGGCTCATGGTGAAGGGCGCTTTCGTGCTGCGGTGCGGGGAGGCGGTCGACGGTCAGTGCTGCGTGGGGAAGCCGCCGCGGAAGACGGGAAGCTTCTCGCCGGCCTCGATGGGCAGGTGGAAGCGGTTCTGCCGCGGCGGCATCGGACAGTTGTACTGATCGGAGAAACCGCAGGGCGGCACGAAGGCGCGGTTGAAGTCGAGCAGGACGCGGTGCTCGTCCTGCGTGCGCTGCACGAAGAGGAAGCGCCCGGCTCCGTAGGTGCTGACGCCGTTGGTGGGGTCGCCGAAGACGAGCAGGAGGGTGCCGTCGTCGTCGAAGGCGCTGAGGGTGTAGTCGCGGCCGTCGACGGTGAGGGTGATGTCGCCGGGGACGACGAGTTCTCGGGTGCCGCCGTTGTCCCGCAGGTGCTCGAAGGCGATCCGACGGGCACCGGGCACGGGGGTGTACGTGGCGGGGAGGACCCAGGCCGGGTCGTGGGGGAACGTGTCGACCCGATCGAAATGGTGGATGGCGGGTGAATCGGCGTCCCAGAAGCGCAGGCCGTGCTCGGGCTCCCCGGTGACGAGGTCGGTCCGCTGGAGCGTGGTGACCGTCACAGCGTCCGGTTGACCGACGCGGGCCTTCTCCACGTCCGGGCGCTCACCGGCCGGAAGCCAGCGGGTCTCGGCCAGGGCGAGGTTCCCGGTCGGCGAGGTGAGGGCGCGATGGCGCTCGGCACGCCACGCGTGCCAGCGGCCGACGGGGCCGTCGCTGGTGAGGTGGGACACGGTCGGACTCATTCGCGTAGAGGGATCGGCGGCCTCACGCCGCGATCGTCACGCTGCGCGAAAACATGGCCCAAGCATGTTCTTTATCTTCCATAAGGGAACCTAATGTCAAATAGGGCGTACACATGTTGAGACGGCCTTCTGGAGGGGGAGCCTGCGGGCGGTCAGGACCGGCTCCATGCTGACGCCTCACCTCCGGCGTCCCGCCGCCGTTTCCGGCGGTTGATCCTCCTGCTTTCCCGTGCCTTCCGCTCGTTCTTCGCCGTCGCGGCCGCGCTGTCCGGCCTCGACGGCCGATCTGTGGTGTGTTCGGCAGGCTCGGCGCGATCGTTCGAGACCAAGCAGATCCACGCCGGTGCCGAACCCGACGCGATGGCCGGCGCGCGGGCGGTATGAATCCACCCGACCGTCTCCTTCGTGTTATGTGACATCCACCACGCGGCCGGTGCGTTGCCCCCTCGCCAAGCCCGGCAAGGTCCACACACGGATCCACAACCGCACCCGGGACGTCTCGAGCGGCACATCGCGCCTTCGAGGTCGGAGTCGCCGCTGTTCATGCTCGTCGTGCGACTGCTGCGACTCGTTCGACGCGAGGTGCATGTCAGCCCCAGCCCTCAACCGGTGTGACCGTCGTGGCGCAGAACGGGACGGAGGGCCTCGATGACGCCGGGGTCGTCCACGGTGGAGGGAATGGGTTCGTCGAGGCCGTCGGCGATGCCGCGCATCGTCTTGCGCAGGATCTTCCCCGAGCGTGTCTTGGGCAGGGCCGCCACGACCGTGACCTCCTTGAGCGAGGCGACGGCGCCGATGCGCTCGCGGACGAGCTGCACAAGTTCGGCCTCGACCTGGCCCCGTTCACGGCCCGTGCCCGCCTTCAGGACGACCAATCCGCGCGGTACCTGTCCCTTGAGGGCGTCGGCGACGCCGATGACGGCGCACTCGGCGACGTCAGGATGGGCGGCCAGGACCTCCTCCATGCTGCCGGTGGACAGTCGGTGCCCGGCGACGTTGATGACATCGTCGGTGCGGCCCATCACGAAGACGTACCCGTCGGCGTCGATATGGCCGCCGTCTCCGGTGAGGTAGTAGCCGTCGAAGGCGGAGAGATAAGAGGAGACGAAGCGTTCGTCGTCGTTCCAGAGCGTCGGCAACGAACCGGGAGGCAGGGGAAGCCGCACGACGATCGACCCGTCGACGCCTGCGGGCACGGGCCGGCCGGTGGGGTCCAGGACGCGGACGTCCCAGCCAGGAAGTGGGAACGTCGGGGAGCCGGGCTTGACGGGAGCGGGTTCGATGCCGACCGGGTTGGCGACGATGGGCCAGCCGGTCTCCGTCTGCCACCAGTGGTCGATGACCGGGACGCCCAGCAGAGCGCTCGCCCAGTGGTAGGTCTCGGGGTCGAGGCGCTCACCGGCCAGGAAGAGGTAGCGCAGCCCGGCCAGGTCGTACTGCGCGGTGAGCGCCCCTTTCGGATCCTCCTTGCGGATGGCCCGGAAGGCGGTGGGCGCCGTGAACATGGTCTTCACCCGGTACTCGGCGGCCACCCGCCAGAACTGGCCCGCATCCGGCGTGCCGACCGGCTTGCCCTCGTACAGAATGGTGGTCGCGCCGACGAGCAGGGGCGCGTAGACGATGTACGAGTGCCCGACGACCCATCCGACGTCGGACCCGGTGAACATCGTCTCGCCCGGACCCACGTCATACACAGCACCCTGGACCAGTGCAGTGCCACGGCGTGGCCGCCGCTGTCGCGGACGACTCCCTTGGGTTTGCCGGTCGTTCCGGACGTGTACAGGATGTACAGGGGGTCGGTCGCGGCGACCGACACGCAGCCGGCCCGGGTGGCGGCGGCGACCAGGTCCGTCCAGTCGAGATCGCCGGGCCCCAACTCGGTCGGCATCTGAGGGCGTTGCAGGATCACACGCTTCTCCGGCGTGTGGGCGGCGAGTTCGATCGCCCGGTCCAGCAGCGGCTTGTACGGGATGATGCGATTGCCCTCGATGCCACAGGAGGCGGAGACGATCACCTTGGGGGTGGCATCGTCGATGCGGACCGCGAGTTCGTGGGGCGCGAACCCGCCGAAGACCACCGAGTGAACCGCGCCGATCCGCGCGCAGGCCAGCATCGCGACAGCGGCCTCGGGAACCATCGGCATGTAGATCACGACCCGGTCGCCTCGCCCCACGCCCAGCCGTGCGAGGACCCCGGCGAAGGCAGCCACCTCGTCCCTCAGCCGCGCGTAGGTGTAGGTGCGCCGGGTGCCCGAGACCGGGGAGTCGTAGATGAGCGCGGGCTGTTCACCCCGGCCGGCCTCGACATGCCGATCGAGCGCGTTGAAACAGACGTTGAGCCGCCCGTCGGGGAACCATCGGTAGAACGGCGCCCCCGAGGAATCCAGAGCCTGTGAGGGAGCGACGTCCCAGTCGATGCCCTCCGCGGCCTTCAGCCAGAAGCTCTCCGGGTCTTCGGTGCCGGCCCGGAAAGCGTCTTCGTACGCTCCCATGGGCTACTCCTTCGTCCTCGAGGGCTGCGTGCGACCGAGTCTCCCCGCGGTGCGGACCGAAGACCAGACCGCGTCGCCGACCGCCCGAGGCCGCTGGACACCACCTGCACCTCGGGGGTGGAGAGGCAGGGACATCGCCGGCTCCCCGCCGATTTGATCGATCTTGCTGAACCACGGGGCGCAGGCCCGGTTTGCCCAGTTCGGACACGGGCACCTCCGGTTGCGCACCGTGTGGATAAAGGCAGTATGGGACCCAGGCGTTCAGTTGAGCCGCGCGTATGCGGCACTGATTACTTTCCGTAGCAGCCACTGCGCAGACGGAGGCCGGACGACACCCGTAGGGCCGCAATCCTCGCGATCCATGGTCCCGATGATTGCCCGGGCATTGGGAGGTACCAGGGATGGCTACCGAGGAGAGCCCACAAGGTCGCTTGCGGAGGTTCGTCCGCACGGTTCTGGCGCACAGGAACGGCGGCAACGGCGCCCGGCACGACCCGGCACGCGCGCGGGAGGCCTACCAGAGCTCCACCATGGGCGCGCTGATCGACGGCGTCTACGACGGCGACGTGTCGGTGGGAGAACTGCTCGAGCACGGCGACTTCGGGCTGGGCACCTTCAACCAGTTGGACGGCGAAATGCTGATCCTGGACGGTGTCTGCTACCACCTGCGCGCCGACGGATCCGTGGAGGTCGCCGACAACGGCGACCTCTCGCCGTTCGCGGCCATGACATGGTTCCGGGCCGACACCAGCCGAGAACTGACCTCGCCCATGACACGCAGCGAGCTGATGGCGCTCATCGACGGCATGGCCCGCAGCCCCAACCTGATCTACGCGATCCGGATCACCGGGCGTTTCAGCGAGGTCCGCACCCGCACCGTACGGAAGCAGGAACCGCCCTATCCATCCCTCACGGAGGCCGCCGAAGGGCAGGCCGAGACCACCTTCACCGACTTGACGGGCACCTTGGCCGGCTACCGCACCCCTGACTACGAGCAGGGCATCTCGGTGGCCGGCTACCACCTGCACTTCATCGACGACACCCACCAACACGGCGGCCACTGCCTGGACTTCCGCATCGACCACGGCACCATCGCCCTCAGCGAGCGCCCCGAGCTCCATCTGAGCCTGCCGACGACCGGCCAGTTCCTCAGCTCCGACCTCACCTCCTCCAATCTCGCGGACCGGATCCGCAAGGCAGAGGGCGGCTGAGCACATGGCATGTCTTCGGCGTGCCCGGCGACTACAACCTGGAATTCCTGGACCAGCTCGAGGCGACCGACGGCATCGACTGGGTCGGGAACTGCAACGAGCCCAACGCAGCCTACGCGGCGGACGGCTACGGCCGGCTGAACGGGATCGCCGCGCTGCACCTTCGTGGGCCAGCCGCTGTGGGGGTTGGGAGCTGTTCGGTTTCGGATGTGCAGGAGTGTGTGTGAGTGTGCACGAGCATGTACTGGTTCGTGGTGTTGCAGCGCGCACGACCGCTTGGCGGGGCACTGTCAGTGCCGGCCGGTACCGTTCTTCCTGTTGCTGATCACGTGTGGGGGAGGGGGGTGCATCGATGCGTGGTGAGTCGCTGCGTACGATCGCTGCCCCCTTCGTGGCCGTCGGCCCGTCCGGCGTGGCGATCCGCACCCG
>NZ_JBSFJX010000146.1:0-19220 GCF_053598275.1 Streptomyces sp. NPDC001156
TCCTGGCGCTGCGCTTCGCCAACACGATGTTCGAGCCCATATGGAACCGGTCCTTCGTGGACCATGTGCAGATCACGATGGCCGAGGACATCGGCGGTGACATCGGCGGGGCCGACGGCGAGAACACCGCCGGGCGGCCCGATCCGGCCGGAGGCGGTGGCCGCCACGGTGATCGAGGGGCCGATCCCGACGCATACGTCCACACCGAGACGGGAGATCGTGCGAACCCGCAGCACCTCCCCCAGCCTGCGGGCACCGGCGCCGTGATAGCGCAGCGCCCCTTTCAGCTCCACGAGCGCGGCGGACGGCGGCAAGGCCTGAACGACCGGGGAGAGTTCCGCGAGTTGCTCCAGCACCTGCCGGTAGGTCTCCTGCGGCAGGCGGTCGGGGCATCGCACATGCATCACCGTGGACACCTCGCGTGCCTTCCCCTCCGCGGTCATCGCACCCACCTCCTACCCTCACCATATCGAACGAAAATTCGAACATGCGAGGGTACTAGGCCGCGGACCTGGCGACATACCCGGTGGACCCAGTGACCTGCCGAGGACGGCGGTCAGTTCTCCGAGGGGATCCGGGCCGCGATCTCCCGTGCCAGCCGGTCCGCCCCCGCGGACATCGGCTCGCCCTCCGCGGCCACCGTCACCAGGATCCCCAGCAGGTCGTGCGCCTCCTCCAGGCTCAGCAGAGCCAGTGACTGCGTCGTGCGCTCGACCGGAGCGAACTCGAGGCCGTCGACATCGATGTGCTCGTACTCGTCCATGACCTGGGCAACGTACCCGGCCTGCCGCCTGCCACACACGAGCGGCGGCGGCCTGGCATCGCCGGTACAGGCCGGAAGCCGTTGGCTCACCGCCTGTCGCCGCGGCACAGAGGCCCTCGAGAACCGCTCTTATGGCGGACACCCGTCCGGGCAAGCCGCGGATGCGAGCCGCCGCATCCGCGTATCCGCGGTGCGCATCCCACCCAGGACGAAGCCGCGCGCGGTCACACCGTATGGTTCAGCGCACTCTCGTGATCGGACCCGGATGCGGCGGGATGGCGGTACCGTCCACCCGGACCGTCGGCGTGCCCCGCATGCCCTGTTCGAAGGCCCGCTCGGTCACGTACAGCGGCCAGTCGAGATGGCCCCGGCGTGCGCGCAGGCCGCGAAGGAGCCGGTCAGCCCCGCCTCCGCGCCCAGCGCGACCAGGTCGCTCTCGGGGAGCCCGGGGCAACCTCCGGCGGCTCGGCGGCGAAGAGCCGGTAGTGGTACTCCAGGAACCTGCCGCCGTCGGCCGCGCAGCCGGAGGCCGCCGCGGCCCGGGTGGAATAGCGGTCGGTCGACATCGCGTCGAGAATCGCCACCGGGTGGTACACAGCGGTGATCCGGCCGTCCGAGACCAGAGCGTCCACCACCGGGCCCGACGTCTCGGCGAACATACGGCAGTACGGGCACTGGAAGTCGACATACACATCGACCACGACCGGCCTGCCGCCGCCGACCACACCGTCGCCGTGCTCGTTGGTGAACGCCGGGAGCTCGGCCGGCTTGAGCCCTTCTGGTCCATCCATGGGGTCCTCCTCGAGCCTGTGGGCCGCCGGCACCGCATCAGGCCGATACCGCCCCGCGGCACACTGCTCGCACGGGTACCCCCCTCTTCAGGTCCGCCGCGCCCGGCAGTGCACGACCCGCCCAGGCGAACGCCTGCCCGGAGTCGTCAGGGCACGCGCGCGGTCCACTCGGGCGAAGAGAACTTCGTGACGGCGAGTTCCTCGGCGCGCTCGAGCTCCTCCCCGGTGAGCCGGCCGTCACTGAGGCCGTAGCGCGTCCGGAAGGAACGGATCATACGGTCGATGACGGCTTCCCGGGACAGTCCCGTCTGCCGTCTCAACGGGTCAACGCGCTTCTTGGCGCTGCCCGTTCCCTTGTCGGACAGCTTCTCCCGGCCGATCCGCAGGACCTCGAGCATCTTGTCGGCGTCGATGTCGTAGGACATCGTCACGTGGTGGAGGACCGCCCCCGGACCGCCTTCAGGGCCGACCGCCCGCTTCTGCGCGGCTCCCGCGATCTTGCCGGCCTCCGTCGCGATGTCGTTGAGGGGCTGGTACCAGGCCTTGATGCCCATGTCGTCGAGGGCGCCCAGCACCCAGTCGTCGAGGTAGGCGTAGGAATCGGCGAAGGAGAGCCCGTTCACCAGGGAGGCGGGGACGGAGAGCGAGTACGTGATGGTGTTCCCGGGTTCCACGAACATGGCCCCGCCACCCGAGATGCGCCGCACCACGGTCATCCCGTGGCGTCGGACGGCTTCGGGGTCGACCTCGTTCTTCAGCGACTGGAAGCTGCCGATGACCACGGCCGGTGCGCCCCACTCCCAGACCCGCAGCGTGGGCGGACGGCGGCCGGCGGCGACCTCCGCGGTGAGGACTTCGTCGAGCGCCATGTGGAGGGCGGGCGGCTGGGGGCCTTCGTGGATGAGCTGCCAGTCGTAGTCGGTCCAGTCCGTCGCCTGAGCGACAGCGCGGCGGACCGCGACGGCGACGCCTTCCGGGGTCAGGCCGTACATGACGGTCCCCTCGGGAAGTCCTGCCTCGACGCGTCTGGCCAGCTCGGCGGCCTCCGTGGCGACGGGTGCCCCTTCGAGAGCCCGGTTCACGGCCAGCAGTGCCTCGTCCGGTTCGAGGAAGAAGTCTCCGGCGACGCGGACATTGCGCAGTACGCCGTCGTGGTCGTCGAGATCGACGACGACCAGCTTTCCTCCGGGCACCTTGTATTCGCCGTGCATACCGATCCACCTTGATCATTCGTGTGACGTCGTCACGGTAACGCCCACGCCCTGCCTGCTGTTCCGCCGTGCGCGCCGGTCGCGTGGCACATGTCCGCGACGGCGCACGGGCGCCGAACGCGTCCGCCCCGGCCGGTGGTCGACCGGCCGGGGCGGAGCAGCAGGTGGGCATCGGCGCGGATGGGTGCCGGCGCGGCGCAGGACGCCGTGCGGCTCAGCACCGCCGCGGTGGCCCGGAGGGTCAGCCCTGGCGCGCCTTGAACCGGGGGTTCTTCTTGTTCACGACGAACGTCACGCCGCGGCGGCGCACCACCTGGGCCCCCGGCTTGGACTTCAGAGCTCGCAACGAGTTGCGGACCTTCATGACTGTCTTCTCCTCTCACACGGCCGACCGGCCGTCGTCCGGCCGTCCGGCCTTGGTCAGCTCCGGGCCGAGGCCGCGCGGCCGTAGCGGCGCTCGAAACGCTCCACGCGGCCCGCGGTGTCCACAACCCGCGAGGTGCCGGTGTAGAACGGGTGGCTCGCCGACGAGATCTCGACGTCGACCACCGGGTAGGTATTGCCGTCCTCCCATTCGATCGTGCGGGTGGACAGCGCGGTCGAACGGGTCAAGAAGGCGAAGTCCGCCGCGCGGTCGCGGAAGACGACCGGACGGGAGACGGGGTGGATGCCAGGCCTCATGGGGTTTCCCTCCTCATGGCCGTCCGCCGGGTGGCGGAGGCGTGGTTCAGCGTTCCTCGCGGAAGGGGACGTGCTTGCCGACCACCGGGTCGTACTTGCGCAGTACGAGCCGGTCAGGGTCGTTGAGTCGGTTCTTGCGCGTCACATAGGTGACGCCGGTGCCGGCCGTCGACTTCAGCCTGACGACGGGGCGCGCCGTGGTGCGTGCCATGAGGTCCTCCTTTCGCCGACACCCCGCGGGTTTTGACCCGCGCATGTCAGTCGTGTGATGGAACAACGGATCCCGTCACCGCATTCCCGAAGCGTCCTTGCGGACCCACTCGCGCGATCCCGGCCGGAGACCGGCCAGCGATCGCGCTACGAGCGGTGTGGTCGTGAAGGGCGGTCGCCTACGCGGCGAAAGGCTCCATGAGGCTTCAGCCGAACGATCGTCCTCAGGGGCAATGGATGAGGCCCGGGGACTCTGTCCCCTCACCACCACGCCCCTTCCAACCAGAGGGCCTTCGGGAACATTCCCGCCCTGACCGCGATGTCACGGCGCCGGCGGCAACTGGAAGTGGCGCAGGTCGTCGGGTACCGGGCTCGCGGGCCGGAACATCGGGGCCGCCTCACCGTCCGCGGCCGTCGCGGGCGCGTCGGTGAGCCTCATACGCTCCCGCAACCGCCCGTAGAAGTTGGCCGGGGTGAGCCTGACCAGGCGCAGCGGACGCGGTGCCGCGATCACCCCGATCCAGTCGCGGGGCTCGAGGATGCCCCGGGGCTGCCCGTCGACACTGACCGCGGCGCGGCCCGAATGGGGCAGCACACGGAGGGCGACCGGCTCGTCCGCGTTGGCGATCACCGTCCGGTTGAACGCCATGTGCGGCGCGACCGGAGTGAAGACGACCGCCCGCATCCTGGGGGACAGCACCGGCCCCCCTGCGGCGAAGCTGTAGGCGGTCGAGCCGGTCGGAGTGGCGAGGATGACCCCGTCGGCCGAGTAGGAGGCGAGCAGGCGGCCGGCGAAGTAGACACCCACGCTCACCTGGTGGTCCCGGGCCAGCTTCTCCACGACGATGTCGTTCAGTGCCGTGACGTCGAGCGCGATCCCCCACGGGTCGTCCTCGGCCGGACCCGTCTGCGGCTGCGGGGGCGGCAGTGCGGGTCCCCTCCCGTAGCACAGGACCTCCTCGACCTGGCTCGGCATCTCCAGCAGCCTGGAGGCGCGCATCGTGAGCGTCATGCGTTCCTCGCACTCGGACTTTCCCGCGTGTACGGCATCCAGCGCCCGTTCCACGTCGCCGACCGGGGTCTCGGTCAGAAAGCCGACCTTGCCCACGTCGACACCGAGGACCCTGATGTCCTTCTGAGCCGCGATGCGCGCTCCCCGCAGGAACGTGCCGTCGCCGCCGAGGGTCACGATGAGATCGGGACTGCCCGCCGCCTGCACCTCCTCACTGGGGCTGTGGCGGCTTCCATGGCCGTGCCAGACGTCGATGTCGACGCAGCCGATGCCGTGCCGCGCACACCAGTCGCGCACGATCCGGGCTCCGGCCACCGCTTCCGCACGGCCGCCATGCACGACGAGTCCCACCCGGCCGATCGGCATGTCATCACCCAGCCCGCAGTCGCGTGTGCAGTGCTGCTAGCCATCGTCACAGCTACGGAAGCCGCGTGCCACGGGGGACCGGGCGAGCGCGGTACGGACGGGCCCGGCCGGGCGGTCGCGCGGGGTGTTCCGGTGGAACAGAAAATCGAACACATGATTGAATCCGGCCATGCGGCACGCTCTCCCCGACGACCTCCTCCAGGCCCAGCAGGACTGGAGCACCACGTACCGGCAACTCGCCGAACAGCCGGGCCGGACAGAGTTGCGACGGCGTCTGTGCCGGCTGTCCACGGCGGTGTTCTTCCATGTCCACTGGCAGGGGCGGAGACCTGCCGCCTGGATGACGTCGCTGAGTCTCGGCGGAGAGCAGGACCTCGGGGAGGGAGACCTCGGGCGCGGAGCGGCGAGCGGGAGGCGAGCGGGCCCGGCCTGAGGGGTCAGTGCGCTCCATGGCCGAGCTACCCCCCGACCCGGCGCGTCTTCGGGCCATCCTGGTGTTCCTGGAAGAGCGAGTGGCCGAGAACGAGACGGTCGGTATCTATCTGCGGCTCCAACGCGACGCCGTACGCGAGGCACTCACCCGTGCCGAGGGACTCGAGCCGACGGGACCGCGCGCCCGCAGGGGGCGTCCCACGCTGCCTGCCCCGGCCTCCTCAGGCCGTACGACGGGAGCGCCCGGCTTCGCCGTCGAGCGGCGGAAGAGGGCCATGGGGCCTGAGCCCGCGCGCATCCACACCGACGACTGCACGACCGGCGGCACCAAGCACCCCGTCGGCGCCGAGGAGGCCCGTGCCGCACTGGTGGATCCGACGGTGGAGGCCTGCCCGTTCTGCCGTCCGGACGCGGCGCTCGGTATGGATCTCGACTGAGTACGGCGGAAGTCGGGCGCCGGCTTCCTCGTGGTCGCGGGCCCTCGGCCCGGCCGGCGTGCGGCGCCACATGTGCGGTTCACGCCGGGGTCTCGAACCCCTCGAAACCTTCGTCCGAAGCGGCGACATCGACATCGGCCCAGGTCAGCCCGAACTCCCCGGTGGCCTCCGGCAGCGTCAGCTCGGCCCAGATCACCTTGCCCTGGGGCGTGTAGCGCGTTCCCCAGCGCTCGGCCATCTGCGACACCAGGAACAGGCCCCGGCCGCCTTCGTCCGTCGTGGCCGCGTACCGCAGATGCGGCGAGGTGCTGCTCCCGTCGGCGACTTCGCAGATCAGCGTGCGGTCGCGGATCAGCCGGACACTGATCGGCTCGGAGCCGTAGCGGATGGCGTTGGTGATGAGTTCGCTCAGGACGAGTTCCATGCCGAAGCCGAGCTCGGACAGGCCCCACTCCGCGAGTTTCTCGGACACCGCCACGCGCATGCCGGAGACGGCGGCCGGATCGCGCGGCACTTCCCAGTCGGCGACGCAGTCGGGCGGCAGCACCTGGGTGCGGGCGACGAGCAGGGCCACATCGTCCTTGGGCCGTGCGGTCAGCATCTCGTCCAGTACGGCCTGGCAGGTCTCCTCCGGCGGCCGGTCGGGATGGCCCGCCAGCGCATCGCGCAGCAGTTCCATGCCCACGTCCAGGTCCCGGGTGCGGTCCTCGATGAGGCCGTCGGTGTAGAGGACGAGCTGGGTGCCCTCCTTGAGCTCCATTTCGGCGGTCTGGAACGGCATGCCGCCGAGGCCGAGCGGCGGCCCGGCCGGCAGGTCGGGAAACGTGACGCTCCCGCCGGGGTGAACCAGGGCGGGCGCCGGATGCCCCGCCCGTGCCATGGCACACCGCCGTGTCACGGGGTCGTATATCGCGTACAGGCAGGAGGCACCCACCACCCCCGCGGCCTCCGCATCCGACTCGTCCTGGTCGATACGGCCGACCAGGTCGTCCAGATGGCTCAGCAGCTCGTCCGGCGGCAGGTCGAGCGTGGAGAAGTTGTGCACCGCAGTCCGCAGCCGCCCCATCGTGGCGGCGGCGTGGAGACCGTGGCCGACCACGTCGCCGACGGACAGCGCCACCCGGGTCCCCGGCAGGGGGATCACGTCGAACCAGTCTCCGCTGACGCCTGACTGCGCCGGCAGATAGCGGTAGCCGACCTCGAGCGCGCTCTGCTCGGGCAGGGCCCGCGGCAGCAGGCTGCGCTGGAGGGTGACCGCCAGGGCGTGCTCGCGGGTGTACCTGCGGGCGTTGTCGATACTGACCGCCGCACGGGCCACCAGCTCCTCCGCCAGCGACAGCTCCTCCTCATCGAAGGGCTCATGACGCTTGGAGCGCCAGAAGTTGGCCATGCCCAGCACCGCACCCCGGGCCTGGATCGGGGCGGTGATCAGCGAATGGATGCCGTACTCGATGACCGCCTTGGTGCGCTCGGGGTCCTGTGCGTGCCAGCCGGTGGCGGTGGACAGATCGGCCACGAGCTCGGAACAGCCGGTACCGTAGCCGCGCGCCTGGGGCGTTGAGGGCAGGAAGTCGATCAGGCGGCCCTTTTCGTACAGCGGGTGGTCGTCCCTGACGCCGCGCACAGCGATGCGCCGCATGTCCGTCGCCGTGGTGGCGGGCTCCTCGCCGTGCAGTACGGCGTCGGCGATGTCCACAGTGACGAAGTCGGCGAAGCGGGGCACGGCGACCTGCGCCAGTTCGTCGGCCGTGCGGGTCACGTCGAGGGTGGTGCCGACACCCAGTCCCGCGTCATACAGCAGCTTGAGCCGCTCACGGGCGACCTCGGCCCTGCCGGACACCGCCTGCAGTTCGGTGGAGTCGCGCAGCGTCACCACTGTGCCCTTGGGCCCTCCGCCGCGGTCCGTGGGCCGCTGGTTGACCGCCAGCAGTCGCTCCCCGGCGAGATGCACCTCGTCGGTCGCCACCCGACCGGAGATGAGCAACGCGACCGTTTCGGGATCCAGCATCGACAGATCCGACACGTGCCGTCCCTCGACGTCCGGGGGTAGTTCGAGGAGCCGCCGGGCCTCGTCGTTGGCGAGCAGCAGCCGCCCGTCCTCCCCGACGATGAGCACCCCTTCACGGACGCAGTGCAGCACCGCGTCGTGGTGGTCGTACATACGGGTCATCTCGGCCGGCGCCAGGCTGTGGGTCTGCCTCCGCAGCCGCTTGCCGACGAGGGCCGTCACGCCGGTGGACACCACGAGCGCACCCGCGCCGGCGCCCAGGATGATCGGTAGCTGCCGGTACACCTGCCCGGCCACGTTCTTGACCTTGAGCCCGGCGGAGACGAGGGCCACCACCTTGCCGTGGGTGTTCTTGACCGGGACGGTGGCCTGCACCTCCTCGCCCAGCGGGCCGTGGACGCTCTCCGTGTAGACCTTGCCGGCCAGCGACGGACCGATCGTGCCGACGAAGCGCTTTCCGATGCGGCTCGGGATGGGATGGGTGTAGCGGATGCCCTTGGTGTCCATCACCACGATGAAGTCGACGCCCGCGGTCTTGCGCCCCGCCTCGGTGATCGGCTGGAGCACTTTCGACGGGTCGGGGGTCTGCAGCGCCTGCAGAATGCCGGGGGAATGCGCGAAGGTCTGGGCGACGGCGATGGAGCGGCGCTTGGCCTCGGCACCGGTGTCGCGCTCCGACTGCAGCACCAGGGCGAAAACAGCGCAGGCCACCAGCAGCACCACCAGCGCCACCTGCAGCACGAACACCTGCCCGGCGACGCTTCGAGGGCTCCTGCCGGCCACCGAACGCAACGTTATGCGTCTAAACCGGGCGAGATGGTTCGCCATGGAACATTTCTAACACTCGCGATTCCCCGGTGGCCATGACCTGGCATGACGAGGCGCCTCCGACCGCCCGCCCTCTTTGTCATGGGTCATACCGGAACCTATCCCTTGTAACCAGGAAAGCACGGACAGCAGCACCCTCACAGCCGCGGCCCGCTCGGCAGGTCAGGGCACCACCGTGACCGGCCACCGGGCCGCCTTGACCAGGCGGACCGCGAGCGAACCGATGAACCGGTGCCCCGCCTGCTCCGAGGCACCGACCACCACGGCGTCGGCGCGCAAGTCGTCCGCGGTCCTCACGAGGCCGGCGAAGGCGTCCCCGCGCAAGGTGTGGAACTCCCAGCGCACACGGAAGACGTCACCCAGCTTCTCGGAATACCTTCGGGCGTGCTCGACGATCTCCTCGGCGATCTCAGCGGTCGCCTCCGTCATGGCCACCATGGCGCCCGGGGAGGGCGAGGTGACGATCGGCTGCACATACACGAGCGCCAGCAGCGCTCCTTGGCGACGCGCGAGACCCGCGGCGTAGGAGGCGGCCCGCCAGGAGGAGTCCGAGCCGTCGACGCCGGCCACTATGACCTTGGGGCCGTCCGTGCCGAGCTCGAAGACGTTCTCCTCCCCCTCGGCCCGGCGGAACGACCTATCACCTTCGCCGGGGCCGGGTGCGCCGTCGGGCACTCCGGGCCCGCCGTGCTCGTCCTGCGTCACACTCCGAGGGTAACCGCGCCGCACCCCTGGGCGGATCCGCCCCATACGCCGGTTCACGACGGCGACCGGAGCGGCCGCCGTCCTTCCCGGAAGCCGGCCGAGGACGGTCCGGCGTCCGTCCTGCGGGGCGCACCTCACCCGTTCGAATCCCGCCCTGCGGGACGGACGCGTCGCTCCGTGTGCAGGGACTTCGGCGTCCACGCAGTCTTGAGGTGCCGCAGCCCGTGATCCACGGGAGGAACAATGATCGTGTCAATGGTGTCGATGCCCGAGGGGATCGACACTCGGGCCGACGTGACCGATGCACATGAGCAGCTCGTGGCGGCACAGTTCCTCCTCGTGGACGTCGAGTTGCCCGAGGAGGCCTCGCCCGGGGACCGGCCGGTCGCCCACCATCTGGGCCTGGCGGCCGAAAGCCGCCGAAGCTGCGCGCGGAGGACAACGGAAGCGATGCCCGGTGAGCCCGTGCACGGTCGGGGCCCCATCGGTCCGGCCGCGCGCCCGGGACTTCGCGAGTGGACCGCCCGGGCGCCGCGAACGGCGCCCGGGTGCGGGGTTCAGGGTTCAGTGACCGGCGCTCTGGCCGCCGTCCACGTGGAGGATCTCGCCGGTGACGAACGGGGCGTTCTCCAGATAGACGACCGCATCGGCGACATCGCTCACCTCGCCCATCCGGCCGACCGGATGCAGGGTGGCGAGTGTGCTGTGGGACTCCTCGGCGTGCATGGGCGTCTTGATGATGCCGAGCGAGACGGCGTTGCTGCGGACACCCTGCGTCGCGTACTCGATGGCGAGGGCCTTGGTCGCGGACTGCAGGCCGCCCTTCGTGAGCGACGCCAGCGCCGAGGGAACCGCCGACAGGGCGTGGTCGACCAGGCTGGTGGTGATCTGCACGACGTGCCCGCCGCCCTGGCGGACCATCTGCTCGACCGCAAGCTGGGTGATACGGAAGAAACCGCTCAGGTTGATCCCGATGACCGCGTCGTAGTCCTCTTGCGTGTACTCGGTGAACGGCTTGGCGACGAAGATGCCGACATTGTTGACCAGGGTGTCGATCCGGCCGAACCGCTCGAGTCCGGCGGCGATGACGCGTTCGGCGGTGGCGGCGTCGGCGATGTCACCCTGGACGGTGATGACGTCCGGATCCTGCGAGGGGGCGATGCCGCGGGAGGTCGCGACGACGGCGTAGCCGAGCTTGCGGTAGGCGTCGACCAGTCCGGCGCCGATGCCCTGCGACGCGCCGGTGATGACCGCGACCTTCTGACCGGTGGTGCTCATGAGTGTCCCTTTCGATCGATGGCCGACCGCCCGTACGCGTCGGCCGTTCCGAAAGTAGACGACCGGTCGACAAAATTCCAGCCGCCGCTGATCGCGGCCCGGCGTCCCGGCATACCTGCGACGCGACTTGGGGTGCGAGGCTGCGGCTCACAGCAACAAGGGAGTGGAGCGCGGTCCGCAGCCCGCGCCGAGTGGGGTTCCGGACAGGTCGCCGGGCCACCGGAGCGGACCTGCGGAGTCGGAAAAAGGCCAGGTCAAACGCGCGTTGACAGACAGGCCGGAGTAGGGTGAAGAAGTCGGGAGTCCTCGCGCAGGTAATTTCTGCGCCGGTGTGGGCCAGCGGGAGGCTGCAGGCCCCTAGGAGGCGGGCATGATCCATTCAGCCGACATCCGCGAGTGGCGCAACCGCGACGTGATCGACCCCAAGGGGCACAAGATAGGGGCTCTGGAAGCGGTGTACGTCGACACGAAGACCGACGCGCCGGCCATGGCCACCGTGCGCACCGGAATGCCGACCCGGCAGCGGCTCGTCTTCGTCCCCCTCGACGAGGCCACCCTCGGACCTGGATACATCAAGGTGGCGCACGCCCGAGGAGAGGTGAAGAAGGCGCCGTCGATGGGCACGGACGACATCCTGCCGGTCGAGCGCGAAGAAGAGATCTTCAAGCACTACCACAGGAGCTACGAGCCCGGCGCCCACCACGGTCGCCGGCTCGCGCGCCGTTGACCAGCGCATCCGCCGACCTGGCCGTACGCCAACCGGTCCGCAGGTCAGAGCGGGCCGCTGACCCGACGAGGGCCGGGGGACGCCGGAGGATGTGTCCACCCATGGCGCTGTTCCTGATCCTCGTCGCGATCGCCCTCGGCCTCGTCGGCGTGGTGTCCGAGGGCCTGACCCACCTTCTGGCCATCGGTGTCCTGATCCTCGCGGCCGACCTGATTCTGCTCGGCTGGCGCTGGTCCCGGCACTCGCATCGGCGCCCGGTCCGGTGGCGCGGGCCCGCGTATGACCAGGGAAGCAGACGCGGGTGGTCCGGAGCGCGCGGGCGGAACCGGCACGGGAATCCGCGGCCGCGCGCGGCCGGGCCGGCGGGAGATGCCGATCACCAGGGCGGCCCACCACCACCGCACCGCGTTCCTGTGTCCGTGCAGCAGACCGAGGACGATCGCGGCGCCCACCGCTATCAGGTGCTCGCGGCCCGCCAGGTTGGGCACGGCGATCGACTCCCAGACCATCGAGCCACCGGTGAGGGTGAACACCACGGGCGCTCGCCGGATGACGGCGAGGTAGGTGAACAGGCCCACGACCGCGGCGGACGGCCCGGTGTCGAGTACCTTCCCTATCTCGGGCGGCAGACCAAGACCCCACCAGCCCGGCCCGAGCGCGAGCATCACCCGCACCGTGAGCGTGCCGGCCAGCGTCGTGGCGTAGGCCACGGCCAGCGTCCGGGCCCGGCCCAGGGACAGTTCGGCCAGCGCGAAGGCGAGGAACAACTGGGTGATGCCCGCCCACACCGGCAGGTCGAGGGCCGGAACGTACAGGGATACCGGGGTGCGCAGCAGGGCCAGCCACAGCGGCAGGTCGGCGTTGACGCCGCCCATCAGCCGCACGGCAACCGCACCCGTCGGCCGCTGCGCGAGCGCATGGAAGAAGATCACGCCACAGGTGGCCACGAAGGCCAGGGAGAGACCGGCCAACCCCCGCCGCAGAAGCCGCCGCACCGGATCGACGACGATACCGTGCCACTCGCCGAGCAGCGTGTGTGCGATGAACCACGCCGCCCGGACGAATGCGGCACCCCGTTGCTCCGGTCCGCCTTCGCCCGGTATAGAGGGCAGTCCATCGCCGACGGGTCCGCCGTCCCGGGCAGGACTGTGACGCCTCTCCACGCGTGAACGCAAGTTCCCCCCAACGCCCATAGAACACACAATCGTGTGGATCGGAATCTAACCCCCGACCGGGCTCGGTCACGCCTGGCACACCGAAGAAAAGGGCCGGCCGGTCAACCCGGGCGGTACGAAACGGCGTTCTCGTCCGGACGCCATCCGAAGCGGCCGCGCTTCTTGCCTTCGCCCCCGCGTCGTGGGAGATGCTGCATCCGATCGGCATCTGACCCCAGCGGAACGCCGGAGCCGCCCATGAGCGCCCTCGTCTGGATCACCGAAGGCACCTGGCCCGCCTGCGTGGACGCCGCGCTCAGCCGCGTCGTCCTCGAGGAGGAGATCACGCTGCTGTACGTCTTCGACGACACCGTCGCCGAGACGGCGCACGGCGCGTTCGCCGGACTCCTCGGGCGCGGTCACCCCGAACGCGACCCGGGGCACCGCATCGAGGCACTGTCCGACTCCGCCGCGGCCCGGCTCCTGGACAGCGCCGAACAGCGCCTGGGCCGCCCCGCCCAACGGGTCCTCACCCACGGACGCACGGAACGGAAGGTCGTCGAGGCGGCCACCGGGGCCGACCTCCTCATCTGCGCACGCGACGGCGACCGCTCACGGCTCGGGCCCCGCAGTCTCGGCCCCGTCACCCGCTTCGTGGTCGACCACGCCCCATGCCCGGTCCTCCTCGTCTGGCCGGTCCAGGCCCCACCGACCGAACTGCCCCCGCCTCCCCCGCCACCAGGGCCGCACCACCGCCACTGAGGCGTGCCCCCGGCCTTCCCCAAAAGACGGGACGCGACGGTGGTGCAACGATCCCCCCGGCGGTCCCCGCGTCGGTCGAGTCGAGTCACTGAGCCGCTTCGCCACGCTGGTGGCCCACCCTCGTCCGGCGAAGGCCTAGTGTGAAGCCCGGGCACGCCGGTCAGGGGTACCCAGACCGGAACCCCGGCCCGATTCCGGCGGGCCGGGGTTCTCGTTCTCTCCGTCAGGCGGGTGGCCGGTTACTCGCCGTCGTAGTCGTAGTCGTAGTCGCGGTGGTGGCCGTAGTACTCACGGACCACGCGGAAGCTGCCCACGACGCCGTCCTCGACCTGGACACCGCCCTTGACCTGACGGGGGAAGAGCCCGTTGGTGGAGCTATGGGGACCGACCGTCGCGAGCGGGGCGCCGTTGTCGCAGGTGGCACCGTTGAACACCTCCACGGTCCTCCAGCTGTCGTTGCGGACGTTCAGGCTGTTGGCTCCGAGGCCGCTGACCACGGTGATGCAGCCGTCGGGGACGGCAGGGTAGTCGCGCTCGTTGATGTGGATCCGGCTCCAGCCGTAGTCGTCGTCGTAACCCCGGTCACCGCGGTCACCGTAGTCGTCGCCATGGTCTCCGCGGTATCCGCGGTCGCCCCCGTTGTCCCGGCCCCCGTTGCCGTTCCCGTTCCCGTTGCCGTTCCCGTTCCCGTAACCGTTCCCGTTGCCGTAACCGTTCCCGTTGCCGTTCCCGTAACCGTTCCCGTTGCCGTTCCCGTAACCGTTGCCGTTGCCGTTCCCGTTGCCCTTGCCGTTGCCGTTGCCGTTGCCCTTGCTGTCGTTACTGCCGCCGAGCGGAGCGACAGCGGGACCGGCGGAAGTGGCGGCGACCTGCCAGGCCTCCGCACCGCCCCGCGCCGGCTCGGTGGCGGCGTACGTGATACCACTGGCCACGAGGGCCGAACCAGCCGCAACGGCGGCGGTTAGAGCGATGGAACACGTTGGCATGTCACCTCTCCTGTCTCAGACGCGTCGGCTGTAAGCCGATGCGAGATTGACGGTACATAAGTGCGACATAACCGCCATGTCGGACATGCAGACAATAATAAGAAGAATCCTATTGGCGTAATAGTCGCACTGACGGCGTGTCATGCCGTGCCGGCAACCCACACCGGTCCCCCGTCCCACCCCGCACACACAACCGACCTGACAGGCCGTACGGCGTCGCAGCACCGGACGGGAGGTCCCGGGCGAGGGGGAGACGGGCTCGGCCGGGCGGGGCGCCGCCGTAGTCGGAGTGACGGTCGGCATACGCAACGAATGAGCTCAACTCGCTTACTACCAAGTTCTTTATGCGTCTCGCTTCCTCAACTCCCCGAGCCTGGCGTCATCTCCTGGGCGATCAGGGCGGCACCGGACATGAGGCGTCCCGCCTCGTCGGCCGGCACGCGGCACGCCGTGACCCGAGCGGCGACGACCACGCCGAGGCGTCCCGCCGATCAACTCGTCCGGCCGACCGCCATGTCAAGCCGGATGCGCACAACTACCGTTTTTTGCATGATGAGTTGGGGCTCGAATCGCGCTCGGGACAACGACCCCCGACGAGTTAGTGATGCCCATCTCTCCCGTTCGGTGCGGGAAAGACATGTCTCGAGAGGAACAATTCATCTCCCGTCGTCCGTACTATCTGGACACCAGGGGATTGCCCAATGGTTACGCCCCTGCTACCCGGACACCGGGCACGGGAGCGCACACGCACGGCTCCCCGCATGTGTCACGGGTCCGTCAGCGCAGCCGGAAAGGCGAGGAGAGGTCAGCACCATGTCGGAGACCAGCACGACCACCACCACGGAACTGACGTCGCAGTACACCGCCCAGGTGACCAGCGACCTGGAGCGCAACGCCAAGGAACAGGAGCGCGTCGGAGCGGAGATCGCCGCCCTGCAGGAGCAGTTGGCCACCCTCCAGGTCGACTACGCCGTGCTGGTCAACATGCAGCAGGCCCTCGGTGTCGCGCCGGCCCCGGCTCAGCCCGCGGCCGAGCCCGACAGCGCCACCGTGCCCGCTCCGCGCAGGAAGCGGTCCATCGGGGTCGGCACGAGCAAGCGGACGCGAGGGAAGACGTCCGGTGCCGAACAGGAGGACACGACGGCCGGGAAGAGGACCGGCGGGAAGGCCGCCGCCAAGAAGGGCGCGGGAAGGTCCGCTTCCGCGAAGGCGTCAGGGCCCACGCTGGTCGAACTGGTCCGCAGCCACCTCACCGGGCAGAGCGAACCGCGCTCCGCCGCGGAAGTCGCCACAACACTCGGTCAGGCTCACCCCGAGCGCGGTATCAAGACCACCGTCGTACGCACGACGCTCGAAGGACTCGTGGCCAAGAACCACGCCCACCGCACCAAGCAGGGCACGTCCGTCTTCTACACCGCTCCCGACGGCGCCGATGCGACGGCGCGGTCCGAGGACGAGGCACAGCCGGACCAGACCGGCTGAGGCCCCGGAGGGTCGCGCGCTCCTCCGTCAGGCGCAGCTCCCGGATTCCGTGGCTCCGGCGGCACGGACGACAGTTCACCCCTCGTTTTCCGCCCACCCCCCCCCGCGCCAGGGGACCGAGGAGTCGTGCGATCCCACTCACGTCCGGCAATGGACCGAGACCCCCGTCGCGTTGAGGGCCGAACCGGCGGTCGTGGCCGGACCGGAGCGCGTGGCATGTCTCACCCCGCAGAAGGCCCGCGGGGAAGCCCACGGCGAAGGCGACCCCATCACCGACGCCACCGTCGTCCACAGTGCCGGCACCGTGCTGCCGGACCTCCATCCGCTGCTGCGCCTGACCGGCGCGCACGGCGTACTGCCCAGCGAGACCACGTACGGGCGCTACCGCGACGCTCACGACATGCGGGCCCTGAACCAGGGTCCGCGCACGCGGGTGTCCGAGGACATCACCGGCACGGACGATTCGGGTGTGCGGCACGGGTCACGGCGCGCCTGCGCAACCGGGGTGCGTCCGTGGCGGCCATGGTCCGGGAGTCGCTCCTCCACGCCGAGACCGGTCAACGGGTGCTGCCGACGCGCTACAGCGGCAACTCGCTGTGGCTGCCGGCGGGCGAGTCCATAACGCTCACTCTGTCCCGGCCGGCCCATGCCCTCAGCGCGGGCCGGGCGGAACTCTGCGCGGAAACGCGCCCCGGGCCTCCGCCCGCGCACACATGTGACGGTTCCGGCCGGCCGGCCGGCGGACGGCGCCCCTGACCGCACCGCGATCGGGGACGCCGCAGTGCACGACCGGGCCAAGGGTACGCGGCGGGCAACGGCGCGCGTGTCGATGACGGGTCCATCGACGCGTGGCGCAGAGTTGTAACCCCGTCACCTCCTCCAAGGAAGTCAGCCATGGATGTTCGGCATCGGTTCGCGCAGGTGTCGGAGAGCCGGCTCTTCTACCGGGAGGCGGGCCCGGAAGAGGCGCCGGTCGTCGTGCTGCTGCACGGCTATCCCTCGAGTTCGCACATGTACCGCCATCTGATCCCGGTGCTGGCCGACAGATACCGCGTGATCGCTCCCGACCTCCTGGGCTTCGGGCAGTCCGACACCCCAGGCGTCCACGTCTTCGACTACAGCTTCGACGCGCTGGCCCGCCTCACCGACGGGCTGCTGACCGAACTCGGCGTGACGGAGTACGCGATGCTGGTGCAGGACTACGGCGCGCCCATCGGCTGGCGCCTGGCACTGGCACACCCCGAGCGCATCACCGCGATCATCTCCCAGAGCGGCAACGCCTACGAGGACGGGTTCGTAGAGCAGTTCTGGGCGCCGATCTGGGCGTACGGGGCCGAGCAGACGGCAGGGACGGAGGCGGCGCTGCGCCCGGCCCTGGGCCTGGACGCCATCCGCTGGCAGTACCTGCACGGCGTACCCGACCCTGAGCTGGTCAGTCCCGACACCTGGACGCACGACCACGCGCTCATCCAGCGCCCGGGCAACGCGGAGATCCAGCTCGCCCTCTTCAAGGACTACACGACCAACCGGGTTCTCTATCCACGGCTGCACGAGTACTTCCGGACCACGCAGGTTCCGCTGCTGGCCGTCTGGGGACGCAACGACGAGATCTTCGCGGCCGTCGGCGCGGAGGCGTTCCGCAGGGATCTGCCCGACGCGCAGATCCATCTCATCAACGGCGGCCACTTCCTGATCGAGAGCCACCTCGACACCGTCGCCGGGTACGTCCGCGGCTTCCTCGGAGAACTGGCGAGCGGCTGAGGCCCGGCCGGAGGCCACGGAACCGGTCTGCCGTTCGGCCGTCCTCGCTGGCGCCACCTTCTCGACGGCCGCTTGCTGGAGTCAGGTTCCGCCGGAGAGGAGTGCGCCGCGCATGAGCACAACGGGGCCGGAGCGGCAGCCGCCGGAGACCCCGCGGGCCGCCGGGCTGGCCGGGGTCGTCTTCGCGCTGCTGTTCGCGGCGGCGATCATCCTGATCCGGCTGGGGATTCCCCAGGGCGCCGACGCCGTTACCGCCGAGGGGTGGGGAACTGGTCGTTTTCGGATGTGCAGGAGCGCGCGGGGCTGTGCAGGAGCATCTACTGGCTGGTGGTATTGCAGCGCGCACACGTCATATGGGCTCAGCGGAGTCAGTGGGGGTCGGGCTGGCACAGCGCTCCACTTGGCCATTCGGAGACACGGCCGTCTCGGCCAGCCCCACGGCTGGGTCAGCCCGGCTTGACCGCCAGCGTCGCAAAATAGTTCGACATGTATTGAGCGGATGCGTTGGATTGGTGCGGCGCTTCCGCGAAGCCGGTGAGGACGAACCCCGCGGCGAGTTGCCCGCCGATCTGGTCGGTGAGGGTGTGGCTGTATTCAAGAGGGGCATCCGCGCCGAACTTCGTGGCGCGTTCCTCGGCGGAGTACTGCGTGACATCGCTGTAGGGCAGCTTGTGCACGACGATCAGCTCGCCGCGCTCGTCGAGCGCCTCGTGGTCGAACAAGTACACATCAGGGTTGAGGAAGCCCACGAGCAGAGTTCCGCCCGGTCGCAGGGCGCGGAAGCACTCACGCCACACCGCTGCCAAGTCTGGTACGAATAGGTTAGAGACCGGATGGAATACGACGTCGAATGTTGCGTCGCCGAAGGCGCTGAGGTCGCGCATGTCGCCTAGGACGGTGCGCAGCTCGAGTCCGTCGCGCGCCGCCACCATCTGGTCCTGGCCGAGCTGGCGGGGTGAGTTGTCGAATACGGTGACCCGGGCCCCTGCGGCGGCGAGGATCGGACCCTGCTGGCCACCGCCGGAGGCCAGGCACAACACGTCCTTGCCGGTCAGGTCCGTCGGCAGCCAAGAGCGGTCGACTGGCTCACGCCCGATGAGAACAATCGACCAGTCGCCCATGCGGGCGCGCTCGACATCCTCAGCACTCACCGGCCTCGACCACTCGTTGCCCTCTTGGACATACTTGTCCCAGGCTGCCCGATTGTGGGCAACCGGGTCGACAACAATGTCCTGCACGTTTAACTCCCTGCTACAGCCAAGCGGACACCTGCGGTACTGACAGTTCGGTGCCGCTAGCCAACACGATTGCAGGGTGCGGGCTCAACGAAATTAGCGGGCATCGAGGTGTCCACGGGCTCGACGGGGGGTCGCGCAGCGGGTGCGTAAGCGCTGGTTGCCGGGGTTGCGGAAGCCGTAGGCGTCGCGGGCGATTGTCTTGATGACCCGGTTGGTGCCTTCGGAGCCGGCGTTGGTGATCCCGGTGTGCAGGAACGCAAGGATCTCTGGCCACCATGTCTCGACGGTTGTGGCTAGAAGATCACTGAAAATCTTGCTGTGAGGGTGGTTCCGCTGGTGGCGGGGCCGCCCTCCGTGCTTCATGGTGTGGCCGGAGTCAGGGTCCAGG
>NZ_JBSFJX010000147.1:0-19173 GCF_053598275.1 Streptomyces sp. NPDC001156
GCGGGAGACCAGTGCATCCACCACCGTTCGGGATGCGCCAGTTGACCAGGACTGGGTACAAGACTCACTCCTGCTCACTGACTAGGAACGGTTGTCCAGTCGCTCTGCTCTCGGGCTGGGACCAGGGCCATGACAACACTCGACGAAAAGCTCACCCGCCCGGTGACCAGGACAGCCCCGGGCGGGTGACCCCGTTTGCGGCGGCATCGGCCCGTGCCGGCCGAGCACGTTCGGAAGTGGCGGTGTCCGACCGTCTCCAGCGGCTGCACCGACCCGGTCAGGTTCGGTGACAGCAGCCCGCACGGCAGCTCCCGCATCGCTGCCCGGGGACGCCCGGCTCGGTGACCGGACCCGCGATGCTGCGCACCACAGGGTCGAGCGGGAGCGGGTCGTCCGGATGACCTCCGCGTTCAAGAGCGGCCTCACTGCCCGACCAGCTGCGTTGGGCGACGATCCATGAGTGGCGTGTTCGCGGCTGCCTGCCCAGGCTTCGTGGAACCGCGGGAGCGCTCGGGCGGGCCCGGCGGCCCGCGCCGACCGCGTCCGCGGCTGGGCTCGTCAGACGAGCTGGGCGCGGAGGCACTCCGCGTGCTCCTGGAGGGTGCCGAGGACCGTCCCGGTCATCTCTTCCCGTGGTATCTGCTCCAGGGGGCAGCCGACGTTCATGGCCGCGATCACCCGGCCGTCCCAGCGTCGGATCGGTACCGCGACCGAATGGAACCCCGCCTGGACCTCGTTGGCGACGTAGCAGTAGCCCTCCTCGCGAATCCCCGCGGCCACCTTGGAGTCCAGAACGGTTCCGCCCGGCGGGGGCGTCGTACTGGTGGCGTCCTCCTGGGTGTCCCGGTGGGCGAGGAGGACCCGGCCCAGCGCGGACCGGTGCGCGGGGACACGGAAGCCGACGCCGCCTCCGGCAGCGATCAGTCCGTGCGGCACCGCGCGGGCGATCATGGTGGCGTCCGCCCCGTCGAGGACGGCCGTGATTCCCGTACCTGTACTCGCGCTCGCCGTGGTTGCCGTCGCGGTTCCGGCTTCCGTACGAGCCGTCTCCACCGCCGTGGTGCCGATCGGCAACGAGCGCGCTCCCGGTGTTCATGGCCACGATGGCCCGAGCGGAGGAGCGCACGCCGGCCGGAAGTGGCAGTTCAGGGGCGCCAGGCCCGCGATTTACGTTACAGCTATTGACTATAACGAAACCTAATGGGACGGTGACTCTCGAGAGGCGACGCAATGGTCGCCCCTTGCCATCGGATCGGTCGGCGAGACGTATCCGACCGCTACAGCCGTGGAGGAGGACGGACGATGGATTACCGACGGGAGCTTGTCGAGCGCAGCATTCCGTTTCTGCGGGAGGTCAGGAATCAGACCTCGGGCAGTGACCTGGAGGGGTGGTTGAACGACACCTATGGTCCGGACAGTGAGTTGTACCGGGATCTGGCACGTCTGGTCAGGTTGGGCGTGGAGGAGGGGTGGGCCGCGAACGTCGAGGTCGACGGTCCGGACTACCGGCGCAGTCTGATCGCGCCGCCTTCGCAGGAGACGTCGTACTTCAGTGTCACGGCGGTGTACATGAACAGTGCCTCTCCTTATCGGGGTCAGTACCACGCTCATCCCTACGGTGAGATCAATGTGGTGGTGCCGGTCGACCGCAATGCCCAGCTGATGGGTCCCGGTGGGTGGCAGGGGGCGGGCTGGACCGCTCCGGGACCGGGCAGTCACCACTATCCCGAGGTCCGTGGCGGCGCTCTGATCGCCCTGTTCTACCTGCCCGCCGGCCGCATCTCCTACGACATCACCCACCCGCCCCGGCACCAGCGCACGGCGGGTGCGGCGTAGGCGCAGGACGGCGGTGCCACTGTGAGGGATCGTCGCCGAGGCAGCTGCCGTACTCCTGGGATCCGCGCCGTGCAGTGGACCTGCCCGAGGCCACGGTGTTCGGCTCTGCCGGCGCTTCGACGGCGAATCACGCGCCACGTCGGAGTGAGTCGATCCCCGTCGAGGGCCATTGGCATCCGCCGGGACCGCGTGACGTTCAGGCTCGTTCCGCCCGCACCCGGTGTTCTGCCGGGGCTCGCGATCTGCTCCCTGCGGCCCCAGGCCATGGAGAGAGGTGGACATGACCCTGGATGACATCCGCAGCGACGGCGGCCCGGGCAGGGTTTTGGACGCGACTCCCTCGCCTGCGGCGGGTATCGGCGCAGGCGACGTCGATGGATGCCCCGAAGCCATCGCCCGTCGGGGCATCGACTGCCCCGGCCGGGTCGACCGTCCACGCACCGGACCGCTCCAGTGCTCGGTTTCGGCAACGCGCGGCGCCGGACGGCCAACTCCGCAAGACCGGAGCCGGAGCGCCGTCCAAGC
Source organism: Streptomyces sp. NPDC001156 (assembly GCF_053598275.1). NCBI lineage: Bacteria > Bacillati > Actinomycetota > Actinomycetes > Kitasatosporales > Streptomycetaceae > Streptomyces > Streptomyces sp. NPDC001156. The sequence continues at coordinate 2,362 of NZ_JBSFJX010000147.1, forward strand.
GCCCCGAGACGTCGGCGAGCCGGTCATCGGCGCCGTGTGCGACGGCCGCGCGGGCCGTCGCACCGCCTTGAACGTCCCCTCCGGCGCCGGGCGGCCGAGCGTCCGCGTGGTGGTCGTCCACGGCGACCCGTCGCCTGGCTGCCCGGTACGCCTCGACCGCCGTTTGCCGGAGCGGGCCGTTCGTGTCACCAGCGTGTTCACGTCTGCATGCGGCACTCTTCGCTGCTCAGGCGGCACCACAGCGCGGTGGGCGGAGGGCGCCGCGTGGTGACGAATTCGCATCCGAGAGGGGGTTCCGGCGTCACCGCAGGGCAGGACTCGACCGTTCCCAGCCGCCTGGCGAAGGCACCCGGCACGGTGCTGCGCCGGTTGAGGGCCGTCCGGATGCCGTGTCCCTGGCGGGCGACAACTGCGGTGGTGCGGGCCGTCAAGGGCCTGATCGCGGCGCTGCTCTCCTGGGAGGTCGCCACGTGGTGGCTGCCCTCGCAGCAGCAGTACCTGGCGGTGGCCACCGCACTGCTCATGGTCAACGCCCCGACGGTCTACCGTTCGGTGACCGAGGCCGTGCGCCGTGTGGCCATCCGCGCGGCGGGGCTTTCGCTGGCCGCGACCGTTGCCTGGCTGTTCAGCTTCACCGCAGGGGTGGTCGTGGCGATCCTCATGATCGCCCTGATCGCCGGTGGCCGCGGCCGGTCGGACAACCGGCTGCAGATCGCCTCGACAGCCGTCCTCACTCTGACTGCGGCCGCAGCCTCCACGGTGGGTCAGGTCGTCGGGCTGGCGATGGTGACCCTGACCGGAGCAGCCGTGGGGATCGCAGTGAACGCCCTGATCCTGCCACCGCTGCACCTGGGCACCTCCCACGCCTCCGTGCACAACCTGGCCACGGCCATGGGATCACTGTTGGAGGACATGGGGCACGGGCTGCGGCAACGACAGCACGTCCACCGCGCACACGTCTGGCTCGCGCAGGGACGGCGCCTGGAAGAGGTAGTGGTGCAGGCGCAGGAGGATGTGCGCCGGGGTGAAGAGAGCCTGCGCTGGAACGCACGCTTCAGCGCGCACGCCGCCCCGGCTCCGTCCTCGCACTGCGAAGCGTTGACCGCCCTGCATCGGGTCTCGTTCGCGGTCCGCGGCATCGCCCGGACGCTGGCCGACAGTGTCGACGACCACCACACCGAACACGGCCTGGGCCAATTGTTCCTGGACCGCTACGCGTCGACCCTGGATGCGGCGGGACAGGCCGTGCGGTCGTTCGTCGGAGCGGAGGAGGGCGCCGCCACCGGTGGGCGCGCCGCCCGTGAGCGGTTGCGCGGAGCTCTGGAGGAGGCCGGGGCCTGGCATCAGACCATGACCGGCCTGATCGCGCAGGGTTCGCTCGTGAAGCCGGGAGCCTGGCACGTGTACGGAGCTCTGGTGACCGACCTTGAACGGCTTCTGGCCGACCTCGACCGCGCGGACCTCTTCACCGCGGCCGCCTCGACCGCTTCCAACGGACCCCGCGCCGATCGCCCGAGGTACCGGGCTCTTGCACTCGCGAGCGTGAACCGACCCGGCCGCGGCCTGGACGACGAACGGCCCTGGTGGCGGCGCGTCCTCCGCGCCGAGCGCCGTGCCGGAACGTCTCGGTGAGGCGGTGTTTCGCCCGACAGGGTCGTGCCGTGCCGGCTCCCGGCCGGGGGCGTCGCGAGCCGGGTAAGGCGGCTTCCGTCGAGGGAGCCCGTCCGCTGCCCGGGGACCGTCCGGGCAAGCCGATTGCGGCATCTCCCTATTGGCGCCGCCGACGGAAGCATCGCGAGTGCAAGGGCGATCACCTCTCCGGACAAGTCGCTGTCCTTGAAGGTGCATCCATCTCGAAGACCTGCGGTTCAGTGTCGTGTTGGTCGCCTCTGCTGCGCACAGAATAGCCGCATGTACCGGCGACCTTCACGTTGGCGCCATCGGACCCTTCCTTGACGTTCGTTGCCCTTGGAACACTCGCTGCGCGCACGTTTCCTCATGTTCCGGCCATCCGCACCCAGGATGAGAGGTCCCGCAGTCATGTCCGAAGTCAATCGGCGCCGATTCCTCCAACTCGCGGGCGGTACTGCCGCTTTCACCGCGCTTTCCAGCAGCATCGAGCGTGCTGCTGCCCTTCCCGCGCACCACCGCTCGGGCACCATCGAGGATGTCGAGCACATCGTCGTCCTGATGCAGGAGAACCGTTCTTTCGACCACTACTTCGGCACGCTCAGAGGTGTGCGCGGGTTCGGCGACCCGCACCCGGTGACCCTCCAGAGCGGCAAGTCGGTCTGGCACCAGTCGGACGGCACGAAGGACGTCCTCCCCTTCCGCCCCGAGGCCGACGACCTGGGCCTGGCGTTCATCCAGGACCTCCCGCACGGCTGGAACGACGGCCACGCCGCCTTCAACGGGGGCAAGTACGACAAGTGGGTGCCCGCCAAGTCCTCGACGACGATGGCGTACCTGACGCGCAAGGACATACCCTTCCACTACGCACTCGCCGACGCGTTCACCATCTGCGACGCGTACCACTGCTCGTTCATCGGCTCCACCGACCCGAACCGCTACTACATGTGGACGGGTTACACGGGCAACGACGGCAAGGGCGGCGGTCCGGTCCTCGGCAACGACGAGGCCGGTTACAGCTGGACCACCTACCCCGAGCGCCTGGAGAAGGCCGGGGTCTCCTGGAAGATCTACCAGGACGTCGGCGACGGCCTGGACGCGAACGGCTCCTGGGGCTGGATCCCGGACGCCTACCGCGGCAACTACGGCGACAACTCGCTGCTCTACTTCAAGCAGTACCAGAACGCGCAGCCCGGCGACCCGCTCTACGACAAGGCCCGCACCGGCACCGACGCCCGCAAGGGCGAGGGCTTCTTCGACCAGCTCAAGGCGGACGTCAAGGGCGGCAAGCTGCCGCAGATCTCCTGGATCGTCGCCCCCGAGGCCTTCACCGAGCACCCCAACTGGCCCGCGAACTACGGCGCCTGGTACGTCTCCCAGGTCCTCGACGCGCTCACCTCCGACCCGAAGGTGTGGGCGAAGACGGCCCTGTTCATCACCTACGACGAGAACGACGGCTTCTTCGACCACCTGGTCCCGCCGTTCCCGCCGGCCTCCGCCGCGCAGGGCAAGACCACGGTCGACGCCGGCCCGGACCTCCTCAAGGGCGACGCCGGCCATGTCGCCGGTCCGTACGGCCTCGGCCAGCGCGTGCCCATGCTCGTGATCTCGCCTTGGAGCAAGGGCGGCTACGTCTGCTCCGAGACCTTCGACCACACGTCCATCGTCCGGTTCATGGAGAGCCGCTTCGGCGTGTACGAGCCGAACATCTCGCCCTGGCGGCGCTCGGTCTGCGGCGACCTGACCTCCGCGTTCGACTTCTCGCACCAGGACGCCAAGCCGGTGTCGCTCCCGGCCACCGACGGCTACGAGCCGCCGGACCGCGACCGCCACCCCGACTTCGTGCCGACCCCGCCCGCCAACCCCGCCCTGCCCAAGCAGGAGCGCGGTCTGCGGCCCACCCGCCCGCTGAAGTACGTGCCCGCCGTGAACGGTTCGGTGGACGCCTCGGCCGGTACGTTCACGCTCACCTTCGCCTCCGGCGCGCACGCCGGTGCCGCCTTCCTCGTCACCTCCGGCAACCGCACCGACGGCCCCTGGACCTACACCACCGAGGCCGGCAAGACCGTGTCGGACACCTGGAACTCGGTGTACTCGAACGGCTCGTACGACCTGACCGTGCACGGCCCGAACGGCTTCCTGCGCGTCTTCAAGGGCCCCGGCAAGCAGGCCGGACCCGAGGTCACCGCGCGGCCCACCGGCGACGACGTCGAGCTGACCTTCACCAACAAGGGCTCCGGTACGGTCAAGCTCAAGGTCACCAGCGCCTACGGCGGTGCCGCCAAGACGGTCACGGTCCGCAGCGGTGCCACCGTCCGGTACACCGTCGACCTGGGCGCGAGCAAGCGGTGGTACGACCTCACTGTGACCTCCGACGCCGGCCCGTCCTTCCTGCGGCGGCTCGCGGGACACGTCGAGAACGGCCGGCCAGGCGTGAGCGACCCGGCGATCGTCACGAAGTGACCTCTGCTCAGACGGTCCACGGTGCCGGGGCCGGCGACGGCCCCGGCACCGGCCGCTCGGCACGCCTGCCGAGCGAAGCCCTACGGGCGGTGAGTCCCGCATCACGAGGGCTGGCCAGACACCGGTGCGGTCGGGATAGTGTGCCCCGGTGACCACGCAATCGAACACTCCTGCAGGCTGGTACCCGGACCCGCACGGCGCGCCCCGCACCCTGCGGTACTGGGACGGCGCCCAGTGGACCGAGCACACCCACGCGGACCAGCAGGGCCAGGCTTCGGCCCAGGTGCCGCAGCAGGGGATGCCCGGCGGCCAGCCGCAGCAGGCGTACGGACAGCAGGCGGCGGGGCCCGATCCGCGCGTCCAGCGTCAGGTGCAGCAGCAGGCGGGTGTCGCCCCGAGCGGTGCCGGCGGCGGCACGCTGTTCACCGAACCGGTGCTGGTCGTGAACCAGAAGGCCAAGCTGATCGAGCTGACGAACGAGTACAGCGTCTTCGACCAGCACGGCAATCAGATCGGTTCGGTCACCGAGGTCGGGCAGAGCGCGCTGAAGAAGGTGCTGCGCTTTGTCTCCAGCGTCGACCAGTTCCTGACGCACAAACTGGAGATCCGCGACGCCCACGGGCAGCCGCAGCTGGTGCTGATCCGGCCTGCGAAGTTCTTCAAGTCGCGGGTCGTTGTGGAGCGTCCGGACGGACAGCCCGTGGGCGAGATCGTGCAGCAGAACATGATCGGCAAGATCAACTTCGCGATGAACGTGAACGGCCAGAAGGTCGGCGCGATCAAGGCGGAGAACTGGCGCGCCTGGAACTTCGCCATCGTCGACCACGCCGAGAACGAGGTCGCCCGGATCACGAAGACCTGGGAGGGCCTGGCGAAGACGATGTTCACGACCGCGGACAACTACGTCCTGCAGATCCACTACCAGCTGCCCGAGCCGCTGCTGAGCCAAGTCGTGGCCACGGCGCTGACCGTGGACACGGCGCTCAAGCAGGACTCCCGGGGCTTCGGCTGAGCCTCGTCGGGACTCCGCAGAACGAAGACGGCGGCCGGCGCGTGCATCCACGCGCCGGCCGCCGTCCGTTCGTTCAAAGTGCCGTGAGGTGCTCCGGCGGTGCCGACGCCGGCTGCTGGGGCAGCAACGTCGGCTCGTAGGGCACCGGCCGGGGTTTCAGTTCGAGGACCGGCACGACCGCCTGGCCGCCGCCCGCCGGAGGCGGGACGAGCGTGGGCGCCGACCGCGACAGCGTCACCACACCCCAGGAGGCCAGCGCCGCCCCGGCGGCCGCGAGGAGCAGACCCGCCGCGCCGCCCTGGAGGCGCTCGCCCAGCAGAGAGAGGCCGATCACCGCAGCGGCGACCGGGTTGGCGAGGGTCACCACCGCGAGCGGTGCGCCGAGGCCGTCGCGGTACGCCGCCTGCGACAGCAGCAGACCGGCCGTCGCGAACGCCGCCACCAGCAGCGCCACCACCACGACCTGCGTGTCCAGCAGCGGTCCCGAACGGTCCGTGGCCGCCACCGTCACCGTCTGGGTGAGCGCCGAGGCCACCCCGGAGGCGAGGCCGGACGAGGTCGCGTGCCGCAGGCCTGGGCGGGCGCCCGCGGAGCGTGGAGCGGACAGCACTCCGATCGCCGCGGTGGTGGCACCGGCCACGGCCAGCGCCTGCGGAAGGCTCAGTATGTGGTCGGGCTCCGGTCCGGAGGCGGTCACCAGCAGCGCGCTCAGACCCAGCAGCGTGAGGACCGTGCCCCGCCACTCCACGGGGCTGACCCGGCGTCCGGCCGCTCGCGCCCCGAGCGGTACTGCCGCCACCAGCGTGAGCGCGCCGAGCGGCTGCACCAGGGTCAGCGTGCCGAACTTGAGGGCGGCGACGTGCAGCAGCGCGGCGGAGGCGTTCAGGACGACCGACCACCACCAGGCGCCGTGCGTCAGCAGTCGCAGCACACCGGTGCCTGATGTCCGGGCCGCGAGCCGCTCCTGGGCCACCGCCGCGGCCGCGTACGCGACCGCGGAGACCAGTGACAGGACGACGGCGAGGGCTGTGGCGCTCATCGGCCGGCTCCCACCAGTGCGGAGCGGTTCGCCCTCGCGGGTTGGGCCCGCCTCGGCCACGGCACGTGCCCCGCCACCGGAGTGGCCTTGCCCCGGGAGGCCGGCGACGGCGCGTGAACCAGGGCCAGTGCCACGCAGAGCAGGAGGGCGGCGACGATTGCGTCCAGCCAGTAGTGGTTGGCCGTGCCGACGATCACGGTGAGGGTCAGCAGGGGATGCAGCAGCCACAGCCACCGCCACCGCGACCGGGTCGCCGCGATCAGGCCGATCGCGACCATCAGCGCCCAGCCGAAGTGCAGCGAGGGCATGGCGGCGAACTGGTTGGCCATCGAGTCGGTCGCGGGCCTGGCCCCGTACACCGTGGGCCCGTACGTCTGACCGGTGTCCACCAGGTGGGCCACGTCGAGCATCCGCGGCGGCGCGAGCGGAAATGTGAGATGCAGCACCAGCGCGGCGCCGGTGAGCAGGGCGAGGGCCCGGCGGGCCCACAGGTAGTGGTCGGGGCGCCGTATGTAGAGCCAGACCAGGAAGGCGATGGTGGCCGTGAAGTGGACGGCGACGTAGTAGATGTTCGCCGTGCGGACGAGGGCGGTGCCGTGCAGCAGCGCGGACTGCACGGCGCCCTCGCCCGGCAGATGGAGGGAGCGCTCCCAGTCCCAGACCCGGTGTGCGTTGCGGAAGGCCTCGGCGGTGTGACCGTTCGCGAGCTGCCGGCCGAATTTGTAGACGAGGAAGAGACCTGCGACCAGCAGGAGCTCGCGGGTGAGAGACGGCCGGTGTATCGCGGCCGCCTCTCCTCTTTCAGGCTCGGTACGGGAATCCATCCCCCGGCCCCTTTGCTGACGTGCGTGGGGTGGTGCGTGGTGAGCCCAGGAAAGGGTCCACTCGACAGACGAGTGGGTCCTGTCCAAGGCTCATCGATACGTCAGTGTACCGATACGCTCGCGTACCGGTACACTGACGTATCGATATACTGGTGTGAAGCGGCCCACGGGCCGGGGCCACGACCGAGGAGCGAAGCCATGACGTCGCAGGAGACGGTTGCCGCCTCGCGCCGCTCCAAGCTCACGGCCGAGCGGGAGCAGGAGTTCTTCGACGCCGTGCTCGACCAGATCCGCGAGTGCGGCTATGAGGCGGTCACCATGGAGGGCGTCGCCGCCAGCGCCCGCTGCAGCAAGTCCACGTTGTACCGGCAGTGGAAGACCAAGCCCCAGTTCGTGGCGGCGGCGATCAGGGCCAACGGCTGTCCGCGGTTCATCGGCGTCGACACCGGTTCGCTCGCCGGGGACCTGCGGGCCGCCGCCCGGGCCGCGGCCGACTGGTCCGCGCGCGACACCAGGCTGTTCCAGGCCCTCGGCCACGCCGTCATGCAGGACAAGGAACTGGCGAAGGCGCTGCGCGAAGCCCTGATCGAGCCCGAGATCAAGGCACTGCAGGAGATCGTCCGGCGCGGCGTGGAGCGCGGAGAGGTGCCCGCCGACCACCCGGCACTCCCGTACGTCCCCGCACAGCTGCTGGGCGTCCTGCGAGTCCGTCCGCTTCTCGAGGGGCGGTACGCGGACGAGGACTACCTCGTGCGTTTCGTCGAGTCCGTGCTGCTGCCGATGCTCGGACTGACATGAGACCCGGGCCGCCGTCCGAGGGATGACAGGACGGCGGCCCGCTCGCGCCGCACCGTGGGGACGGGGGCGGCGCGCACCTGGCCGGGTGGGATTCCTCTGGAGCGGAGAGGAGCCCCGCCCGGCCGCATCTTTTCGGCCGGGCCCGGGCGACGGCGGTTAGGCGCTCTGTCCGTTGCCGCTCGACGCGGCCTTGATCCCCGCGGTGATCCGGTCCAGCACTGAGGGCTTCGGCGCGTTCGCCCCGACGTCGATGCCGAAGCGGACGACCACGAGCCGGCCGGTGCCCGCGGGCGAGGGGAAGACCAGCGACTCGACATAGCCGTCGGCGCCCTTGCTGGTGATCGCCTTCCAGCGGACCATGTAGCCCTGCTGCCCGGCCACGGTCACCGCCTTGGAGGCCAGCACCTCGTGCGAGGTGATCCCGCCGTAGGACGAACCGTACGATTCCTGAGCGTTCTTGGCTATGTCCTGCTTCGCCGCCGCCTCCGCCGTGCCGGCGGTCAGACCCTGGGCCCGGGCGGACGCCGAGTACGCCCCACCGGTGTTGCAGCTCTGCGACGTGTCACCCGGGCACTGGTACTCGACCTTCGACTGGATCGCGGCCCCGCCCTCGATGGTTCCGCCGCTCCAGCCGTCGGGCACCGGGATGCTGATGCCGTTGAACGGGTCGGTGGCGTACCCGTCCTCGGTCCGCGGCTGACCGGACTGACCGGGTGCGGGAGTCGCACCGTCCGAACCGCCGGGTCCGCCCTGGCCGCCGAAGGGACCGCCGTTCTGGCCGCCGAAGGGACCATCGCCCTGGCCCCCTTGACCGCCCTGGTCGCCCTGACCCCCCTGGTCGCCGGAGCCGCCGGGGCCCTGAGCGCGCGCGGAGTTGCCGCCGTTGCCGTCGTTCGCGGTGAGCGTGTAGACGCCACCGCCGATTCCCGCGAGGACCAGTACCGCCACCGCGACGGCCAGCCCGGTGCGCACGCCGCGCCGCGACGGGGCCGGCGGGGCTCCCGGATAGGGGACGAGAGCGTACGGCTCGGTTCGCCCGGCTGCGCCGGCCTGCGGCTGCGCCGGTGGACCCCACGCTGCGGCCGGCTCCGCGGGGCGGGTCCGATCCGTCCATGCCCTGCCGTCCCACCAGCGCTCGGTGGCGGGCCCGTCACTTGTCTGCCCCGGGTCGGGGTACCACCCGGGAGGAGTCACCTGCGTCATGGCTCCACCGTAGAAGCCATGCGTGAAAGAGGGATGAGAGCCCCGGCCGCGACACCCCACGAGCCCCCGTGACCCCGGAAAGTTTGCTTCATTTCCAGGGGGCTTTACTGACATTTACTTTCACCACGGCTGGTCGGCGGGCCGTCGCGTCGCCCCGGGACATCTCGCGTCACCCATGACGGCAACAGGTGCTCCGACCTGCCTCCGCCTGGGCCCGGGGGCGACTAGGCTCAATGCCTGTACGTCGTTTGGGCGACCTGGGGAGGTACCGGGATGACGGAGGCACGGCCCGGCGGGGCCGCCACGGCTTCCCTGTGGGAACGCGACGCGGAACTCGCCGTCGTCACCGAGGCGATCGACGCGCTTCGTGACGACGCCGCGCCCACGGAGTCGGGGAGCCTGCTGGTGTTCGACGGGGAGGCGGGCATCGGCAAGACGGCGATCCTCGCGGAGACGCGCCGTATCGCGGAAAGGCGCGGCTGCACGGTCTGGTCGGCACGCGGCGGCGAGACCGTCACGTCCGTCCCCTTCAATGTCGTACGGCAGTTGCTCCAGCCCGCGCTTCTGTCACTGATGCCGGAGGAGGCGCGCGAGTACCTCGGTGACTGGTACGACGTCGCGGGCCCGGCCCTCGGGATAGCCGAACCCGGTGACCGCCAGGCCGACCCGCAGGGCGTGTGCGACGGCCTGGTCGCGGCCGTCTCCCGGCTCGCCAAACGAGAGTGGCCGCTGGTCCTGATCGTCGACGACGCGCACTGGGCCGACCAGGAGACCCTGCACTGGCTGGCCGCCTTCTGCGAACGTCTCGACGAACTGCGCGTGCTCGTCGTGGTGGCTTTGCGCCCCGGCGAGGTCGCCGGTGACGGCTCACGTCATCTGGACCTGGTCGCCGCGGCCGCGCGCCGCCCGGTCCGCACCCTGACCGCGCTCACCCCCGAAGCGGCCGCCGGACTCACCCGGGCCACCCTCGGTGCGCACGCCGACGCCCCGTTCTGCCGCGAGGTGTGGGCCGTGACCGGCGGCAACCCGTACGAGACCGTCGAACTCCTCGCCAAGGTGCAGGACAGCCAGCTCGAACCGGTCGAGGCCTCCGCCGCAGAACTGCGCGCCCTGAACCGCTCGGCCCGGGGCCACGGACTCGTGGCCCGACTCGAAGGCCTCGGTATCGAGGCCACCCGGTTCGCCTGGGCGGCGGCCATCCTGGGCACCGGCATCACCGTGGAACTGGTGGCCCGGCTCGCCACCATGAGCCCGACGGAGGCGGGGCGCTGCGCCGAACTCCTCAGCGCGGCCCGCATCCTCAGCGAGCCCGACCCGGCGGTCCGTCAGGCGGACGGCGGCGAGCTGGAGTTCGTTCATCCGCTGATCGCCAGCGCCGTCTACCGCTCGATCCCCGACGGACTGCGCACCGCGATGCACGGCATCGCCGCACAGGTCGTCACCGACTCCGGGCTCGGCGCGGCGGCCGCCTCCCGCCATCTCCTCGAGGTCCATCCGGACGACGACGAGGAACTCGTCGAGCAGATGCGCGAGGCAGCCCGTGAACACCTCGCGGTCGGCGCGCCCGAGGCCGCCCGCCGCTGCCTGGAGCGTGCCCTGGTGGAGCCGCCGCTGCCCCAGGTGCACCCGCACGTCCTCTACGAACTGGGCTGCGCCACGCTGCTGACCTCGCCCGCCACGACCATCCACTACCTCCAGGCGGCGCTCGCGATGCCCGGCCTCGAGGGCGAGGACCGGGTGAGCGCCGTCTACCGGCTTTCCCAGGCCCTGCTGCACAACGACCAGCTGAACGAGGCCGTCCGCACCGTCGACGCCGAGGCCGCCCGGCTCGAACCGGGCCCCTCACGCATGCGTCTGCAGGCCGTCCACTACATGTGGGAAGGGATCCACGCGGCCGAGGAGGACTCCCCGGCCCGCTCCCGGGAGTTGGCCGAACTGACTCGCACCTGCACCGGGCGGGACAACTCCGAGCGCGCGCTGCTCATCCTGCGCGGCTTCGACGCGATGACCCACGGCGAGAACGCCGAGGAGGTCGTGGACCTGTGCGACCGCGCCCTCGTCAACGGCCGCCTCGCCCCGGGACTCGGCTGGACCGACACCGAGTGGGGCATCGAACTGCTGCTGATGCTGGGCAGCGCCTACGCCTACACGGACCGCCTCGACCGGGCCGAGAGCCTGTTCAGCGAGGCCCTGCGCGCCTATGAGTCCGCGGGCTGGAGCGGCGGCCACCTCTCCCTCGCGCATGCCTACGTCGGACTCGCCCACCGCAGACGGGGCCGTCTCAGGGACGCGGAGACCTCCCTGCGCGAATCCCTGCGCCTGGCCGAGCGCGTCGGGCGCGGGCTGCCCCTGTACTGGTCCGCGACCTGCGGACTCGTCGACACGCTGCTCGCCCGCGGGCATGTCGAGGAGGCCTGGTCGATCGCGGATCGGTACGGATTCGCACCGCCCTATCCGTCCACGATCCTGCTGCCCGACACCCGGTCCGTGCGCGGCCGGCTGCTGATCGCCGTCGGCCGGACCAAGGAGGGCGTCAACGAACTGGAGGCCGCCGAGAAGGCGTGCGCCGGACGCGGCCACAACACCGTGCTGGCGCCCTGGGCCGGCGACCTCGCCCGCGCGCTGGCCACCGAGGACCCGCGCCGTGCCGCCGAGCTGACCGCGACCGTCCGCCGTCAGGCCGAACTGCTGGGCACCGACACGGCGATCGGCGAGGCCCTGCGCGTCGCCGCCGATCTGGAGACGGGCCAGCGCTCCGTCACGCTGCACGCCCAGGCGGTGACCTACCTGGAGGCCTCGCCCTGTGCCTATGAGCACGCGGCGGCGCGTGTGGAGTACGGCATCGCGGCGCGCTCCGTCGCAGAACTGAGCCGGGGTCTGACGCTGGCGCGGTCGTGCGGGGCCGACGGACTGGCGGCCCGAGCGCAGGAGGTGCTCGACAACGGCCGGGGGTTGCGCTGAAGTCCCGTTACAGCGCGACCAGTTGGCCGGTGACCGCCGCCAGGCGCCGCTGCACCTCCCGGTCGTACGCCTGCTCATGCGCCCGTGCCGGACGGGTGCCGTCGAAGTAGCCGCCGGTGCCCAGGTCCCGGGTCGCCAGGGCCAGCACCCCGGGCGCGCCGTCGGCCACCGTGTTCCACGGGGCGATGCCGCCCTCGCGGACCATGGCGGTGTCCATGTAGGTGGCGGGGTGCAGCACGTTCACCGAGACACCGCTGTCCCCGAGCTCCTCGGCCAGCGCGAAGGTGTGCGCCGCGAGGGCGAACTTACTGCGGCAGTACGCGGACATGCCGCTGTAGCCGCGTGTCAGCTCCGGGTCGTCGAAGTCCAGGGGCTCCTGGCCCGCCGAGCCGACGTTGACGATCCGGGCGGGAGCGCCCGCCTTCAGCTGTGGCAGCAGGGCGCGGGTGAGGGCGACCGGCGCCAGATAGTTGACCGCGAGCCGGAGCTCGTGCCCGTCGGCGCTGACCTCACGGCCGGACCCGCGTGGACCGCCGCCCACACCCGCGTTGTTGATCAGGACGTCGAGGCGGGGATGTGCGGCGGCGACCTCCTCGCCGAGCCGCCGCACCTGGGCGAGCGAGGCCAGATCGGCGACGAACCCTTCGGCCTCGCCCTCGGTGCGCAGCTCCGCGACGAGTTGGTCGGTGCGGCCCGCATCGCGCCCGTGAGCGAGGACCAGGTGTCCCGAGCGGGCCAGCTCAAAGGCGATGTAGCGGCCGAGACCGGAGGTGGCGCCGGTGATCAGAACAGTCGACATGCCCCCACCCTAGGCACGTGCCCGGGCGGTATGGGGGTGCTGCTGAAGCTACGACCAGCAGGGTCACCCTTGGGCGGTTTCCTCCTCGGCGAGCACCCGCTGCGCCACCGCGAAGGCGGAGTTCGCCGCCGGGACGCCGCAGTACACCGCCGTATGCAGCAGCACCGCGCCGATCTCCTCGGGAGTGAGCCCGTTGCGTCTGGCCGCCCGGACGTGCAGGGCCAGCTCGTCGTGATGGCCGTGCGCGACGAGCGCCGTCAGCGTGATCATGCTGCGCTCGCGGCGGGACAGCGTGGGGTCGGTCCAGATCTCGCCCCAGGCGTAGCGCGAGATGAAGTCCTGGAACCGGGCGGTGAAGGGGCTCTGGCGCGTCTGCGCCCGCTCCACATGCGCGTCGCCGAGGACTTCGCGGCGCACCGCCATGCCCCGCCGGTGAGTGCCGGAGAAGTGCGCCCGCAGGGCCGTGAGGACGGCTTCCGGGCACTGCGCCGGTGCCAGGTGTGAGGCGCCCGGGATCTCCACCAGGCCCGAGCCGGGCACCGCGTCCGCGATCTCCCGCAGATGCGCCGGGGGAGTGGCCGGGTCCTCGCGACCCGCGATCAGCAGGGTCGGCACGGCGATCGACGGCAGCCGGTCACGGATGTCGAACGCGGCGAGCGCGTCGCAGCAGGCGGCGTACGCGGCGGGGTCCGCCTCCCGGTGGTCCTGGACGAGTCGGGGCACGGTGAACCCGGCCGTGAACCAGCGTGCGTCGGCGGTCGCCGCCACCGGCGCCATCCCCTCCCGGCGGACCAGCGCGGCCCGTTCCTGCCACGGCCCTGCGCCGTTGAAGTGTGCGGAGGAGCAGACGACGGCGAGCGACGAGATCCTTTCGGGGTGGTGGACGGCGAGGTGCAGCCCCACCGCTCCGCCGAGCGACACCCCGGCGTACGCGAAGCGGTCCACGCCGAGCGCGTCGGCGAGTGCCAGCACCAGCGCGGCCAGATCGGCGACGGTGGCGCCCGGGCCGATGAGGTCCGGGGCGGAACCGCCGTGGCCTGGCAGGTCCCAGCGGACTACCCGGTGGTCGGCCGACAACTCGGGCGCGACCTTGTCCCACAGGGCGCAGGAGGTGCCCAGGGACGGTCCGAGGAGCAGCGGGGGAGCGGTGGGCGCGCCCTCGGCGCGGTGGTAGGGAAGCTTGGCGGTCACGAGCGCTCCAGGGCACGGTCGGTGAGGGCCGGGGCGGCCCCGGTGTAACGGGCCGGATCGGTCAGGACCTCTACGTCGAGGTCCTTCAACTCCGTTTCTTCGGCGAGGATTTCGGCGAGGTGGCGGCCCTCGGCGCGGGCGCGCCGGGCAGCCTCGGTGAGCAGCTCCTTGGCGCGGGCGCGGCCCAGCACCGGGGTCAGCTCCACCGCCAGCCGCTCGGAGACGATCAGCCCGTGGGTGAGGCCGAGGTGTGCGCGCATGGCGTCCGTGTCCACCCGCAGCCCCTCGGCGAGTTCCACGGCGTCGCGCGCGGCACCGCCGGCCAGCCGCAGCAGATCGCGCAGCGGCTCCCACTCGGCGTGCCAGGCCCCGGCAGGGCGTTCGTCCTCCGCGGCGAGGGATCCGTACAGGGTGGCGGCGAGTTGCGGGGCCCGCCGGGCGGCCGCCGCGATCAGCGTCGCCCGTACGGGGTTCGCCTTGTGCGGCATCGCGGAGGAGCCGCCGCCGGCGCCTTCGGCGACCTCGGCGACCTCGGTACGGGAGAGTGTGAGCACGTCCGCGGCCATCTTGCCCAGCGCTCCGGCGGTGAAGGCGAGTCCGCCCGCGAGGTCGGCGATCGGGGTGCGCAGGGTGTGCCAGGGCAACTCCGGTTCGGCGAGACCCAGTTCCCGCGCGTAGGCGGCGGTGAGTGCCCGGGGGTCGCGGGCACCGTACGCGGTGAACGCGGCCAAGGTGCCTGCCGCGCCGCCCAGTTGCGCGGGCAGTTGCTCCCGTACGGTCCGTACGCGGTCCCGTGCGTCGAGCACCAGCGCCCGCCAGCCCGCCGCCTTCAACCCGAACGTGGTGGGCACGGCGTGCTGGGTGAGCGTCCGTCCGGGCATGACGGTGTCCCGGTGGTCCGCGGCGAGCCGGGCCAGCGCCCGCTGCGTACGTTCCAGGTCGGACAGAACCGGGGCGAGGGTGCGCACGGCGACCAGTATCGTCGCTGTGTCCATGATGTCCTGGCTGGTCGCGCCCCGGTGGACATACCGTCCGTACTCCGTGCCGACCGCCTCGGTCAGATCGGCGACCAGGGGGATGACCGGGTTTCCGCTGCCGCGGGCGCGCCGGGCGAGGGAGCGAACGTCGAAACGGCCCGCACGGGCCGCCTCGGTCACCGCCGTCGCGGCAGCCCGCGGGGCCAGGTCCAGCGCGGCCTGGGCCCGGGTCAGCGCGGCCTCGGCGTCGAGCATCGCCCGCAGATAGGCGAGGTCGCTCGTCGCGGACGCGGCGGGGGAGTCGCTCCACCCGGGGGCGAGCAGACCGGCGTCGGGCTCTGCCGGGGGCACCTCCCGGCCGAAGGGCCCCGGCGTCACTGGAACTCCAGGAAGACCGTCTCGCCCTCGCCCTGAAGGCGGATGTCGAACCGGTGGGTGCCGTTGTCCTCGGCCACGGCGATCAGCGTGTCGCGGCGGTCCTCCTCCAGCTGTCCCAGCAGCGGATCGGCGGCGAGCACCGCCTCGTCGACCGGCAGGTAGATCCGGGTGAACAGGTGCATGAGCAGGCCCCGGGCGAAGACGCAGACGCTGATGTACGGCGCGCTCAGCCCGCGTGCTCCGGGCCGGAGCGTACGGGCGTACCAGTGGCCGTTGGCGTCCGTCTGGACGCGCCCCCAGCCGGTGAACTCCACGCCGTTGCGACCCAGATAGCCGCCGGTGGCGGGATCGCGCCGGATCGAGCCGTCCACCTGCGGCACCTTGCCGTCCGGGTCGGGGCCCCACAGCTCCAGGAAGGCGTCGGGCAGCGGCTCGCCCTCGCCGTCGTACACATGCCCATGAAGGGTGATCAGGTCCCGGTGCCCGAGCGGGGCGATGTCCGAGCCCCCAGGGAAGGGCAGGGCGTAGCCGTAGAAGGGGCCGACGGTGTGCGACGGTGTCGGCAGCACGCTCTCGGGGCTGCTTGTGTCGATCTTCGTCATGGTGGGTCAGCGTCCTTCTTCGATCCAGGTGGCGTTCGGGCCGTCGAGCACGATGTCCCAGTGGTAGCCCAGCGAGAACTCCGGCACGGACAGGCTGTGGTCGTAGGTGGCGACCAGGCGCTGCCGGGCGGCGTCGTCCGTCACGGACTGGAGGATCGGGTCGTACGGGAAGAGCGGGTCGTTCGGGAAGTACATCTGTGTCACCAGCCGCTGGGTGAACGCCGTTCCGAAGACCGAGAAGTGGATGTGGGCCGGGCGCCAGGCGCCCACGTGGTTGCGCCACGGGTACGGGCCCGGCTGGACGGTGGTGAAGCGGTAGAAGCCGTCCGCGTCGGAGAGCGTGCGGCCCACACCGGTGAAGTTGGGGTCCAGCGGTGCGTCGTGCTGCTCTCGCTGGTGGGCGTAGCGGCCGGCCGAGTTGGCCTGCCAGATCTCGACGAGCTGGCCGCGCACCGGACGCCCGTCCCGGTCGAGCAGGCGCCCGGAGACGGTGATCCGCTCACCGATCGGCTCTCCCCGGTGGTGTCTGGTGAGGTCGTTGTCGATCTCGGTGATGTCGCGCTCGCCGAAGGCCGGTGAGGACAGCTCGACCAGTTCCGGGTCCTTGGTGACGTCGACGGTGATCGGCGGCTGCTTGGGGTGGCGCAGCGTGGAGGAACGGTAGGGGGCGTAGTCCCGGCGCGGGTGGTGCTCGAGGGGTGCGCCGTCGGCGACCCGCTTCTCGTAGGCGGCGTGTTCGGCCGCGATCTCCAGGTCTATGTCGTGCTGGGTGAGAGCCATGGGGGTTCCTAGCGTTCGAGGGCGGGGGTGGGGCACTGGCGCACGCCGATTCACGGACGTGTTCACCAAATGCCTCCGAGGACGCCCCGGCCTTCAGGCCGGGGAGGAATCGGACCCCTGCGGAGCAGGGCAGGAAACGGGGTTTCGCCCCCAGGG
>NZ_JBSFJX010000148.1:0-19091 GCF_053598275.1 Streptomyces sp. NPDC001156
GTCCGGCGTGAGGCCCTTGAGGCGGGTGCGGATCGCCACGCCGGACGGGCCGACGGCCACGAAGGGGGCAGCGATCGTACGCAGCGACTCACCACCCATCGATGCACCCCCCTCCCCCACACGTGATCAGCAACAGGAAGAACGCTACCGGCCGGCACTGACAGTGCCCGCCATGCGCCGTACGCGCTGCACCACCACGAACAAGTACACGCTCGTGCACACTCACACACACTCCTGCACATCCGAAACCGAACAGCTCCCAACCCCCAGGATCTCGACGTCCTTGTCCCGGTCGCTCATCGGTAGCAAGCGCAGCATGGCGAACGCGTTCGTCACACCCAGGTAGGCCAGTCGCACGATCGATCATGTTCCCGCAGGATTGGGCACTCGCGCCAGAGCCCCGACCCGAGCCCGCGGGCCGCCGGCCCGCGGAACCCGCATATTGGCTCTCACCTGCACGGATGAGGTTTTCGGCAGGGGCAAGGTCCTACTCAACCCACCCCGAGCACCGAGAGCGAACGCGATCTGCGAAAGAGCCGTGGGGCACCCTGCGCCGCGAAATCCTCGACCGGATCCTTATCTACGGGGCGTGTCAGGCTCGCGGCTTCATCGGCACCCGCGGGAGTTCGGGCGCGGGAAGGGGATCTCCCGGGTACCCGATCACCTCGCCGAAGCGGAAGCCGTTCATCCAGTCCTCGCGGGCCTTCTCGATGTCCTCCTGGGTACGGCCGACGAAATTCCACCACATGAGGATCTCCTCGCCGAAGGGCGGGCCGCCGAGCAACAGAGTCACCGCGGGTGCGTCCGAGTGGTTGGTCATGGTCAAGGTGTCCCTGCCGACGGGGAGGTACCCGAGATGGGACGGGCTCAGCCGAGTGCCGGCCAGGGAGACGTCCCCACTGTTGACGAGGAGGCCGTGCTCGAAGGCGGGGTCGACCGCGAGGGTGATGGTCGCACCGGGGTCCAGACGAAGTTCGGCGCCAAGAAGGGGGCTGAAAGTGGGGACCGGTGAGGTGTCACCAGCGAGGGAGCCCAGGAACACTTTGGCCTCGCCTCCGTCAAGGACGGCAGCCTGCGGGGCGTAGTGGTGGAAGTCGGGGCCGGTGTCTCGGTACCGGTCCGGGAGCGCCACCCACAGCTGCGCGCCATGCAGGACGTCGGTGCTCGCGGTGGAGACCTCCGAGTGGCAGATGCCGTGTCCGCCGGTCATGAGGTTGAGCTCGCCGGGGCGGATTATCGAGTGCGTCCCCAGGCTGTCGCGGTGTTCGAGCTCACCCTTGAAGAGCCAGGAGACGGTCTGGAGCCCAATATGGGGATGCGGTGCGACATCCATGCCGCCGGTGACCGCTATCTCGTCCGGACCGTAGTAGTCGGCGAAGCACCACGCACCGATCAGCGATCGGGATCGCTGCGGCAGGGTGCGCCGCACGTTCATCGCCCGGGGGCCGCCCAGGGGCACGTCGCGGGGGGACAGGATCTCTACGGTGGCCTCGGCCTGGGTCTCATTCATCGTCGCACTTCCCACAGTAGTGTAAACTTCAACGTTTATTCTTGATGGATAAGGGGTGCTGTGACGTGCTCCGGTGGGCCGACCGGTACCCGGGTGGGCGCGGTTCACCGGGTCGCGGGGTTGTGCAGCGGCGGCACGTCGGCGTCGTGCAACTGGTGGGGGGCACCCGGCGGCGTCCGGGAAGCAGATCCCGTACCACCGGGGCCAGGACGGCTCCGGCCATGGGGGCCAGGAGATAGACCCACAGGAAGTCGAACTGCCCGGCGGCCAGCGCCGGGCCGAACTGGCGGGCGGGATTGAGGCTGCCACCAGTGCTCGTGCCCAGCAGGACGATGCACAGGCAGACGAGGACGCCCACCAGATAGGGGATGAAGCGCGTCAGCTGGTGCACCGACAGGAACAGCCCCACGAGGAGAACGATGACGCCAGTGGACGCCGTCTCCGCCAGGAAGAGCCCCGTGGCCGACCAGCCGAGTGCAGGCTGCAGGGCGGCATAGGCCACCGGAGGAGCGCCGACGGCGCTGCCCCACACGCCCCGCGCCGCGAGCACGCCGAGCAGGGATCCGGCGAGCTGGGCCACGATGTACGGCGCCACCACCGCGCCAGGGAAAACCTCGAAGCGCCACATGGCGAAGGAGATCGCCGGGTTCATGTGTCCGCCGGACTGCTTGCCGGGAGGACTGAGGATGAGCCCGGTGGCCAGCAGGCCGGCGGCCACGCCGACGACGAGCAGCTTCAGGCGGATTCCGGGAATCGCCTCGGAGACCGCGGACGGGCCGATGACCCACCGCACGATGGTCGTCACGCCGAACAGCAGGACGAAGGTCAGCAGGAACTCCTGGGAGCTGCGCCGGAAGGCCAAGGAGGGTGCGTTGGGGTCGCTCATAAGGATGGTGTTACAGGGGATGGTGTTACAGGGGATGGGGGAACGCGCTCCGCGTCGGCGTGGGTTCCCGACGACGCGAGACGGTGAGGACCTTTAGTCCCGGGATCAGGGGACAAAGCAGGTGTCGAAGATCTCGGTGGGCTGTCCGGGGGTAAATCCGCGCTGGGGGCGCACCACTGGCGGTGCTGCTCGGATTCGGCGACGGCCTGGCCCAGGAGTTCGGCCTGGCGCGCGCCAAAGATGCTGGGCTTGACGGTGGCGCGACTCGGCGATGGCCGCCCAGGCGCTCTCTCTGACTTCCCTCCAGGCTGCGCGCAGCAGGGCCCGTCGGCGGGTCTCGGACTTGCCGATGTCCCAGGCCCACTGGGGTGCTGTCAGCGTCTGTGATTGGCTGAGGGAAACCGAGTGATGCTCAGTGCCTTGAGCCAATCGCCTTCGTGCCCTGGTGCCGTACGACCGCAGTCCTGCACTGCTGGTACAGCAGCGCCCAGGTGCTGACAGAGATGCTGCTTCTATGCAGGGAGCATCGGCAGCGTGAGGTGGGAGGGATACTCCGCCGTGTGCAGGATGGTCTGGGTGGCCACCTGAGGCACTCCGTCGCCCGGGTAACCGGAGTTGGAATTCCGCGCCCACTGCGGGAAATCCGAACTCGTGACGTCAATGCGCAGCCGCGCCCCGGCCGGGACGCGAGCCGACACCGGACCCAGATCGATGACGTACTCATAGACCTCGCCCGGGGTGATGGGCTGCGGCGTGGTCAGGGAGTCGCGGAAGGCGGCCCGCACGATGCCCTCCTGCAGGTTGCGCGAGCAGCCGTCCTCGTCGACCAGGCACAGGCGCGCGGTCCAATCGGTGTCGGTGGCCGAGGAGGCCGCGTAGAGGGTCAGCGTCACATCGCCGACCACGTCCACATCCCGCTCCTGCGGAGCGGTCGTGTAGACGAGCACGCCCTTGCCGTTCTCGCGCCGGCACTGGCAGGCCGGCCCCATCGGTGTCAGTTCCTCGACGCAGCAGGAATGGCCACCCGCGCTCATGACCGGCGCGTTCGGGTCGTAGATGTAGAGGTCGGGCAACTCGTCACCCGGCGTCCGGGTGTCCAGAGTGCCGTCGCCGAAGCGGGTGTTGGCGCGTCCTTGCGAGTGCAGGAAGAGCCGCTCCATCCGTGCCTCTTGCGGCGGCCAGGCTGAGAAGTCACGCCAGCCCGCGCCGAGGACGTAGGTACTGACCGAGGATTCGAAGGTGCCGGTGTCCGTCTCCTTGAGCGTCTCCGTGAAGAACCGCACCTGACAGTCGTCGACGACCTTGGAGTTCGCATCCTCCACCTGGACGACGGGGTACCAGGGCATGTGGTGGAAGGGTGCCACCACGAACTTCTGCCGTGCGGCGACCTCGGGGGTGCTCGCGCCGCTGCGGAGCCCCACGAAGTTGCGCTTGGTCCCTGACACGAACACGTCGTAGAGACCGGCCACATGCAATGCGGGCACTTGGATGCGGCTGTAGTCGCTGTCGATGGACCAGCGTGCCCAGTAGTCGTCGTACGTAGGGTGCTCGATCCAGTCGAAGTAGTAGGGCGTGATGTCCCGGTCGAGGGCGGGAAAGGCCTCCGGAGCCATCCAGAAGTTGTCCGGCGCGTGCATCAGGGCGCCACTGAGCGCATCGATACGCTCCTGGTCGCCGCGCCGGACCGCTTCGGCGATGCCCAGGTAGGCGGACCAAAACGCGTTGAACCCGTAGGCGAAGGCACCCTTGTTGTGGGTCCATCCCTCGTAGGCCTGGGAATTCGTCATGGCCGGGCTGATCGCGGCCAGGCTGGGCGGCTGCTCGACCGCGGCCAGGAGCTGGGTGAACCCGGCGTAGGAGAACCCGTACATACCCACCCGGCCGTTCGTCCCGGGCAGGCCGGCCGCCCACTCTACGGCGTCGTAGCCGTCACGGCCCTCGTCACGGAACGGGTAGAACTCGCCCTCGGACGCATACCGCCCCCGTACGTCCTGGACGACAACGATGAATCCCTGCTGGGCGTACCAGGCCGGGTGCGCGAACGCTGTTTCCGACTGGGCGCCCTGCTTCCCGTACGGGGTGCGCTGCAGCAGAACCGGATAGGGACCTCCTGCCGC
Organism: Streptomyces sp. NPDC001156; assembly: GCF_053598275.1. NCBI lineage: Bacteria > Bacillati > Actinomycetota > Actinomycetes > Kitasatosporales > Streptomycetaceae > Streptomyces > Streptomyces sp. NPDC001156. Next base: position 4,514 of record NZ_JBSFJX010000148.1, read on the forward strand.
GTCCGGGCGGTAAACGTCCGCGAGCAGTTCGACGCCGTCACGCAACCGGCACCGTACATCGGTTTCCACGGTTACCCCGGGAAAGCCCGTGACAGGCTGCACCATAATTACTTACTCCTCATCGTTATTGGTGTTGCATCTTTGTTTTCGGTTCAGGCACAGACGTAGACATCAAGACGAAGCCGCCTGATCCTGAAAGCCCGGCGGGGTGTACTGGTGGTATTCGGCGTTGTGCAACCGGTCCGAGGAACCGACCGTCGAGACCGCGCGTCAGGCCGAGCCATCGATTCGCCCCCTCCCGTCTTCCCGCCCTGGCGGGCACTGATCGGTACCCGCACAGCGCCGTGAATTACGCAACGGTTGGTTCGGCACTTCGTCACCTGCTCCGCTGGATCAGGCTATTGCGAGTCTGGGGCCGGTTGAGACCTCAGGCATCAGTCGAATGACTATGAGCGGAAACGATTGGCCCGGGCCCTACCCGCTGCGGACCGCGCGCGGCTCCGTGCCGCGGGCCTGTCAGGAAGGCGTACGAAGGGCTCGCTCATGGCCTCCTGCCACCCCTGGCCATGTCCTCGTGCACGGCGCCGCAGTCAGATGACCGATGTTTGGGCTCGGGAAGCGAGTGGAGGCTGGTCCCGCGTTTGTTTCAGGTAATAGCGGGTCCGTGGAGGCGATAATCATGATCCGGTCACCGGGCCGGCGCCTTGCTGTCGGCTCATCTTGCACGGTGTGGTAATGCCGTGGCAGATGCGGAGGGATCCCGCCACTCAGGACAATTAGTCACGAGAATGTTCGGGCTACGGTGATCTTCCGGTAAAGACGGAAATTTGCCTGGACCCACAGGTAGGCACCGAGCAGGACGAGACGCTCAGTTTCGCGGTTCTCTTCCTCATGGAGAAGCTGAACCCGATAGAACGGGTCGCCTATATCCTCCGGGAAGCCTCGATTTCCCCTACGCCCTCGTGGCGGCCATCGTGCAGACCAGCGAGGGCAACGCTCGACAGTTGGTCTGCCGGGCCCGCAAACACCTCAGGATCGAGTGAGGGTCCCTTCGACCACGACGACCATCGCCAGGTCAGGGAGGCGTTCCTCAGCACCGCCCCATATGGCGACATCTTGCCGCTGGAAAACATCCCCACCGAGCACGTCACCAGCGACTCCGGGGGGCGGCGACCATCCGTTGCGCAGACGCGCCGATGTCGACGCTGTTCGGCACGCTGCTGACCGGCTGACGCGACAACTACCGTGGGCAGCCCGGTCATGCGCCTACCGTTCACCCGGGGCCGTCGGGTCCGTTGCCCTCGGCTCGTTCCTCTGGAGGGCGGCGAGCGCGGCGGCGAGCTTGCCCCGGCTGGTGATGCCCAGGCGCGGATAGATCCGGTACAGGTGCGCTCCGACGGTGCGGTGCGAGATGAACAGCCGCTGGCCGATCTCCCGGTTGCTCAGCCCCTGTGCCGCCAGCTCGGCCACCTGCATTTCCTGTGCCGAAAGCTGCTCGCTGGTGTGCGCGTGCCGCCGACCGTTCGACTCGCCGGTGGCACGCAGCTGCTCGCGGGCCATCTCGGCCCAGGGCTGCGCGCCGATCCGGTCGAACTCGTCGCGGGCCGTGCGCAGCGGGTTCCGGGCGTCCACGTAGCGGCGCTGTCGGCGCAGCCAGCGGCCGTGGTGCAGGTGCAGCCGGGCGCGCGCCAGCGTCCAGCTCGCCGGCAACACGGTAAGCGCTGCGGCGTAGCGCTCCTCGGCTGTGTCGTCCGGAGCCAGCACCGCGTCGGTGTAGGCGTGCGCGACCACCATCATTTCCGAGGGCAGCCGACTGGCCAGCTCGGGAAGTTCGGCGAGCAGTTCCCGGGCGTGCTCCACGGTGCCGGCGGCCACCGCGGCGTCCGCCAGGTCCGGCGCGAGCAGCCAGCGGCTCACCGAGTGGTAGCGCGGGTCGGCCGAATCGAACGCGCATGCGAGAATGTCGTATGCCTCGGTTGCGCGCCCGTCGAAAAGGGCGAGCAGCCCGTCGACCTGCTGCGCCAGCACGGTGACGAACGGCATGCCGGCGAACAGGCTGTGGGCGCGCAATTCGCGGATCGACCGCACTGCGCCCTCGGCCTCACCGCGCAGCGCCGCCACCAGGCCGGCCGCCGCCTTCAGGGCGAGCCACACGATCCACTCTCCGGTCTCCTCGGCCAGAGCGAGCCCTTCAGCAGACTCCTCGCGCGCCCGGTCGAGCTGACCGAGGAACAGCCGCGGCCAGCCAGTGGCCAGCGAACGGGCGAGCAGCCCGAGCATGCCCTGCGACCGCCACGCCGCAGCCGCCAGCCCCAGATACCGGGCGGCGCGGCTGATGTCGCCCATGGCCATCGCGCCGTCGCCGAGGAAGTGCAGGATCCGGCCGTCCTCACGATCCGGCTCGAGGCCGTCCAGCCGTACGAGCACGTCCGCCCCGTGCCGGTACGGCTCGGCGTATGCCCGCACCACCAGCACGTGGGGGGCGTTCGGATCGGGGTCCCACCGGTCCAGTTCGGCCACGGTCTGAGCGCGAACCTGTGGGTCGCCGTCCTGGAAGAAGCATCGTGCGGCGGCACGCCACAGCAGGTTCTCGGCGACGTCCGCGCTCCCTGCGTCGAACGCGCCGGCCGCCGCGGTGACCATGTCGTGGATCCGCCGGTGCGGTTCGTCCGGTTCGAACGCGGCATTGTCGTACACGACCAGGAGGCGGGCCCGCTCCACCGGGCCCAGCACGCTCACATCGGTGCGGTCCAGCAGCATCTGGGTCTGGACGCGGTCGTTGATCTCGCTGGACAGCTCGGCCGCCCGGACCAGGATGCCGGTCCGGCGCTGCGCGTCGTGGACGAGTTCGGCCGCCTGGCGCAGGGCCGGGACGGCCGCCGCCACCTTGCCCCGGGCCTGCGACGTGTCGGCGAAACGCTCGAGCCGGGCGGCCAATTCCTCATCCGGGCCGATCACGGCCGCGGCCTGGTGAGCGAGCTGGCGCTCGGGGGTGTCCTCCATCACCGCTGCCAGGGCGCGGTGGGTGGCCAGCCGGTCGGCGACCGAGGCACGAGTGTAGATCGCCGAGCGCATCAGCGGATGCCGGAACTCGGGAGTCCAGCCGACCAGGGTGACCAGACCCGCGTCGACCGCCTCCTGCACTGCGTCCACGGAAACCGCCGAGCCGGAGAGGTGAGTGGATACTTCCAGCAGCCGGTTCAGCGGCGCGGTCGGCTCGGCGGCCAGGGCCAGAAGGAACGCGCGGCACTCCCGGCTCGCCGAGTCGCTACGCGCGGCGAACGCGTCCTCCAGCCGCTGGGTCAGCGGCAGGCCGTCCATCTGGGCGGTCATGCCCTGCACCGCCTTGGGCAGCTCGACCAGGGCCAGCGGATTACCCGCGGCGCGCTCCAGGATGAGTTTCCGCAGCGGCGCCGGCAAGCCGGGCGCGCTGGCGTCGAGCAGCTCGGCCGCGGCCGTCCGGCCGAGCGGTCCCAGACGAAGGTCCGGGTACGCGCTCGGGGTGTACGAATCGGAGGAGTCAATCCGGGCGGCGCAGACGGCCAGTATGGCGAAGTCGGAGGTGCGCCGGGTCACGAACCTGAGCACGTCCCGGCTGGACGAATCGATCCACTGCAGGTCGTCGACAAGCAGCAGGACCGGCTGCCGTTCGGCCGCGTCGGCGAGCAGTTCGAGTACGGCAAGTCCCACCCGGAATATCTCGGGCTCGGTCTCCGTGACACCAAGGGCGCCGCTCAGCGCCCGCCGATGTGGGGCCGGCAGATTCTCGACGCCCCGGGCAACTGGTTGCAGCAGCAGTTGTAGTGCGGCGAACGGCAGCCATTGCTCGGTCTCCACGCCCGACGTGCGCAGCACCCTGAAACCGCTTTCCGCCGCCTCGGCGCCGAATGTGCGCAACAGAGCCGACTTGCCGACGCCAGCGGTGCCATGGACCAGCAACACATCGCCATGCCCCGCCGCCGCGTCCGACAACACCCCGCGCAGGGTGCGCAACTCCTCATCCCGGCCGATCATCGCGCGCGTGCTGCCCCTGGTTTCTGCAGGGTCCCCCACAGTTGCGTCTCGAGATGCCCGCACCGCACCGCAACCGCAGGCGCGCGGGCCGCAAGGGACGGCGAGGAGATGGTCCCGGTTGCCGCCCGGCGATGCCCTCCGACGTTGCGCCTGTCAACGCTGACCTGCGCGGTGACAGTAAGTATCGAGCTCAGCACGTGGAGATTCCTCCAGAATGGTTAATACACCCCATATGGTACCTGTCAGCCGTGATGACCCAGTACGCGGTGTGCTGTCCGGCGCGGGAGCCGGACAGCGACCGCACGGGGCGTGGCGTCAGTCGATGACCGGATGTTCCCGCGCCCGGTGCTGTGCCTGTTCGGCGCGCAGTTGCTGCATGAGCTGGGTGAAGCGGGTGCTGCCCAGGGCAAGTTCGGCTGCAGGTGGAGGGGCGGCAGTGGCCGGTTCACCACACGGCCACGGCCAACTGGGCCGAGCGTCATTTCCAGCTGAAGGTCGAGGACACCTGGGACCACAACGCCGGCGAGATCGCAGAAGCGCTGAGCTCGGCCGGCCTTTCGTGCACGGCCGACCGTTCGCGGGGATCGCCGACCAGGCCGACCAGGACCGCCCCACCGCTCGGCGGCCTCCCGCTGCGTGTGCTGCTGGTCAACACCGCAACGAACATCTCGTACCCCTCCGACGGAGCCAGCCGCTTCCTCGGGCGGGACGGCGCGCAGGATCGCCGATGCGCCGGTCGGTGCCTGGCCCATGGTCATCGAGTTGTCGGTGCGTCGGCTGTTCTGCGACAACGGCAACTGCGCGCGGGTGACCTTCGCCGAGCAGGTCGACGGGCTGACCAGCCGCTATGGTCGGCGAACGCCCGTCCGGCACCAGGGCGTAAATTGCCCGACGCCGGGCAGCGGAACCGAGTCGGAGCCGGAGGACATGCGGCGGGATAACCGACCGCCTCGACCGGGACTGACCACCTGATCCGGGTTATATTCCGGCCATGGCCCCGGCTCCTGTCCAGGAAGATCCGGATTGCGCCCGCCCTTGGCAGCTGCTGTTGCGACCAGGAGACCCTCATGCTCACTTCAGATTCGACCGAGCTGACGAAGACACTCATGGCCAAGGTGTGGCCTACCGACAGGCTGTGGGCGTCTGTCGAAGAGGCTCGCGCCGACGTCGAGATATTCGACTACGCCGGCGATTCCGTTGATGGCGTGTCGACGCAGGACGTGAGCATCCCCGGCCCCGGGGGCCCGCTACGTGTTCGTGTGTACCGGCCGGAGCACGCCGAGGGTACGCTGCCTGGCTTGATGTACTTCCATGGGGGCGGTTTCGTCGTCGGCGAGATCGAGGGCTTCGACTGGCTCTGTGGCTCGCTGGCTCGGCGCGCAGCACACACGGTGGTGTCCGTGGAGTACCGACGGGCTCCGGATCACCCGTTTCCGGCGGCCCTCGAGGACGTCCTCGCCGCCACCACCTACGTTTCCCGGCACGCCGCCGACTTCGGCATCGACGCCGCGCGCATGTCGGTGGCCGGGGACAGCGCGGGGGGAAACCTGGCCGCAGTGGTAAGCCAACTCGGGCGCGCCCACGGACTCGACCTTCGGCACCAGGTGCTGATGGTCCCGCTCACCCTCCCCTACGCCGACACGCCCAGCATGCGCGACTACGGCTCCGGGTACTACCTGACCCGTGACGTCCTGGACTGGTTCATGGACCACTACCTGCCAGAAGGGCGGAACCAGGCGCACGATCCACGGTGCGCCCCGCTTCTCGCGGACGATCTCAGCGACCTGCCGCCGGCGACAGTGATCACAGCGGAGTTCGACCCGCTCCGTGACGAGGGCGAGCGATACGCCCGCAAACTCGCCGGCGCCGGTACGCCCGTCGTGCAGCAGCGTATGAACGGCGCTTTCCATCTCACCGCCATTCTGCCCAAGGCCTTTCCCCAAGCCACCGAAGAGGTCATCGACCTCGTCAGCGCGCGGCTGCGCGAGGCGGCAAAAACGCCCCCGGTCTCCTAGTCGTCTGACCCACGGTGCAAAGTAGCGGGGGCTACTTGTTGCCTTCCAACTGCCGTGGACCGCTCGACCGTCGTCGGGGTCCTGAAGACCGCCAAGCAGGGTGCGCTGGACGCACTCGCCGCCGCGGTGCCCGGCGGCAGGCGACCAGTGTCGAGCAGTTGGCGCTCGCCGAGGCCCGGGCGGAGATCGAGCGGTTGCGCTCGACGATCGCGGAGCAGGCGGTCGCACGCACCTGGATGCGGGAACGCGCGATGGGCCTGACCGCGGGCCTGGTCCCGCCGCGCGTCGCGGTCGATGTCAAGGCCGGGCTGCTGGAGTTGGTCGAGTACGCCACCGCGCACGGCTGGTCGGTGCGCAAGGCGGCCGGCGCCCTCGGCCTCGATCACGTCCGGGTCCTGCGCTGGCAGGCCCGGCGGGCCGCCGGCCGGCTCGATGATGCCCGGCCCGGCCCCGATGAGGCCCTGCACGCCCTGCTGGGCTGGGAGCAGGCGGCGATCGTGAAGCTGTCCGAGGAGTGGGGCGGTATCGACCGCTCGCACCGCAAACCCGCCCACCGCGGCTCGCGCCTGGGCTGGGTGCACGTCAGCGGCCCCAGCGTGCTGCGGTGCTGGACGCCGAGGGCATCACCCTGCCCGGCCGGCCCAGGCTGGAGCGGCGCGAGAAACACCCCTTCCCCGACTGGGCAAAGTGGCAGCCGAACTCCATCTGATCTACGACTTCACGGCCTTCACCGCCGCCAAGCGGTGTGCGCTGGCGATCATGCATCTGGTCTCCCGCACGTGGCTGGCCACGCTGGTCTCGGCCGAGGAATCCAGTGTGCAGGTCGAGGTCACCTTCACCGGGTTCCTCCGAGGATGCCCCGGCCTTCAGGCCGGGGAGGAATCGGACTCCTGCGGAGCAGGGCAGGGATAGCCGGATCGCCGTCGGGGCGATCCGGTGTCCACCCCGCACGGCGGTGATGTCGCCCACGATGATCGAGAACTCTCAACTGTCAGTCCTCCCGGGTAGGTTCGGATGCATGACGACAGCAGCGGCCACGAAGGACACCGGGCATGCCCGGTACACCTTCCGTGTGCGCCTGTCGAACACGGCCAGGCGCCGGCTCGAAGCCGAGTGGGACCGCTGCCGCTGGATCTGGAACGAATGCGTGGCCAAGTCCAAACAGGTCCACGTGCAGGGCAACAGGCGAGAAGCTGACGTGCGGTCAAGCTCAGCTCGACAAGATGCTGACCGAGGCCCGCAGGGTGATGCCGTGGCTGGCTGAGGGCGCGAGCGTGCCTCAGCAGCAGGTGATACGCGACTTCGCCAAGGCCCGCGCCAAGGCCTTGAAGGACATCAGGGACCGGGTTGCGGCGCACCGTCGGGCGGGGATGCCCCGGTGGAAGAAGAAGCGGGAGGTGCGGCCGAGCCTGAACTACACCCGGCGCGGCTTCCGGGTTGATGACGGTCGTCTGCACCTTGCGGGCGGGATCGTGGTGAGCGTGGTGTGGTCGCGGGAGCTGCCCGCGGTGCGGGCGATGGGCATCACCGCCCAGATCGTCGTGGGGGCGGACTCCGCGTACTTCTCCCACAAGTTGGGGTGGCGCGTTGCCCGCGCCGTGGTGACGGCGCGAAAATCGGCTTGGGTGCCGCCCGCGTCCGACGTCGACATGACCCTGGCCTGCTGAGTCCGTCCACAAGTCTGATGCCGGGGCTGCACCGCGGGGCAGTGACATGTTGCTTCGAGCACGCCGGCCAGACTCGGCATCCCCCTGCGGCCCTCCGGGCGGGACCCGTACCAGCGCCTCATGGGGCGGCGGACGTAGGAGGGAAGACGGTGATGGGTGATCAGATCGAGGTGTCGGAGCTGGACACGGGCGGGGAGTTAGTGGCGCACGTCGCCGCCCTGGACATCGCCAAGGCCTCGGCAATGGTGTGTACGCGGGTGCCCGGCAACGGGAGCCATAAGCGGCAGGAGATCTTCAAGACGGGCGCGACGACCGCAGCGATCCTGGAGCTGTCCGACCACCTGGTCTGCCAGGGCATCGAGTTGGTGGTGATGGAGTCGACCTCGGACTACTGGCGGCCTTTCTACTACCTGCTCGAGGACCGGGGCCTGACCTGCTGGCTGGTCAACGCCCGCGACGTCAAGAATGTCCCCGGCCGGCCGAAGACGGACAAGCTGGACGCGGTCTGGCTGGCCAAGCTTGCCGAGCGCGGCATGCTACGGCGCTCCTTCGTCCCGCCCGCGGCGGTCCGTCGGATACGCGACCTCACCCGCGCCCGCGCCGTGCTGACCGCCGACCGTACCGCTTTCAAGGAACGCGTCGAGAAGGTCCTCGAGGACGCGCAGATCAAACTGTCCACCGTGGTGTCCGACCTCTTCGGCGTCTCCGGACGAGCGATGCTGCGGGCACTGGTCTCCGGAGAACGCAGCCCGCGCGTCCTGGCCGGTCTGGCCCACGGGTGCCTCGGGCCAAGCCGGATGACCTGATGGCGGCGCTGCGGGGCCGCTTCGACGACCATCACGGCTATCTGATCCACCTGTACCTGGAAAGCATCGACCATCTGGACGCCCAGATCGCGGACCTCGGTCACCGCATCGAGGCGGCCATCGCCGAACTCGACCCCACCCGCACGGACGGCCCCGATGCCGGAGGCGGCCGACAACTGACACTGGTGGAGCGCCTGTCCGAGATCCCCGGCGTGGGCGTCGTGACCGCCCAGAACATCCTCGCCGAGACCGGCTTCGACATGAGTGTCTTCCCCACCCCCGGCCACCTGGCCTCCTGGGCCAAGCTCACGCCGCGCACCCTGCAGTCCGGGGCGAAGCACTCCACCGGCGGCACCGGGCACGGCAACCCCTGGCTTCGACGGGCTCTTGGAACCGCCGCTGTCACGGCCGGCAAGAGCCGCAGCTTCCTGGGCACCCGCTACCGGCGCCTGATCAAACGCAAACCGAAGAAGAAGGCGCAGACCGCACTCGCGCGCAACATCATCGAGATTGTCTGGCAGCTGATCGCCGATCCAAGCGCCCGCTACACCGATCTGGGCCCCGACTGGTACGAACGCCGCACCGACCCCGAACGCCGTACTCGCGAACTCGTTCGCGAGCTCGAACGCCTCGGCAACACCGTCACCCTGACTCCTGCGCCTGCCTGACCGGACGACCCGTCAATCATACTCGGCACGGTGCAGGTCCCCGCATGTCCTAGGTTGCTGTGATTTTCCGGCCAGGTCGTGCACGCCTGCCGCCAGGCCGGCGCCCGCTTCTCCCTCGCCGTCGCGGTCAGGAAGAAGATCCGCCAGGCCATCGCCTCCATCCCGAGGATGCCTGGACGCCGATCAAGTACACCAGCGCCGTCTGGGACGCCGACGAGGAACGCTGGGTCTCCGACGCCGAGATCACCGAGATCGACTTCACCGCGTTCACCAGCAGGAAGAAGGCGTTCCACACCATAGCCCGCCTCATCGTGCGCCGGGTCAAACGGCTGAACCCTGCGAGCGTGCCCGAGGGTCAGGCCGAACTGTTCGCCGTCTGGCGCCACCACGCCGTTTTCACCGACAGCCCGTTCGTCCTCGCCCAGGCCGAGCCGATGCACCGTGAACACGCCCAGGTCGAGCAGGTCTTCGCCGACCTGGAGGACTCCGCGCTCGCGCACCTGCCCTCGGGGAAGTGCACCCCGAACGCCGCCTGGCTCACCCTGGCGGCCATCGCCTACAACCTGACCCGCGCGGCCGGCCACCTTGCCTCCGTCTTCCATGCCAAAGCGCGGACGGGAACGATCCGCCGCGACCTGATCAGCATCCCCGCCCGGTTCGCCACCGGAGCCCGCCGCCTCACCCTCCACCTGCCCGAACACTGGCGATGGGCCGACGACTTCGCCGACCTGTGGACAGCCACCGGTCAACGCATGACCACCTGAACCCCACGGCCCACCTGACCACCCGCGACCTGGAAGACCTCGGAGATCCCGCATCGGACGGCCTCCCGGCACCCCACCCTGCCCGGAACCCGAAAGATCACCCCGAACCCAAAAGATCACCCCGAACCCACCCGAATCCCAAGATCGGAATTCACGCGGTGGATCGAGGCTGAGTGTACGGCTGGTCCGGTCAGTCAAGGGCGCCTTCGGCAGCGCACGCGCTGGCCTCGCGGCCACCCTGGATAGCCCTGACCAGCCTGAACGACGGTCTGGCTATCGGGCCGCCCGGGAACCTCTGGCGCCCTGGGGCTCTCGACGCACGGTCACCGCCTGCCCATTGCGTGACTCGGCGCTCTGCAGCGGCCCAGGATGCCCTACGGCCTGACGCCTGCCTCGGGCTTCTCCTTCCGCCCGCTGCGCAGCAGCCAGGTGGCGCCGCCGACGGCGAGGGCGACCGGCCACTCCAGAGCTCCCGCCACGGCCAGCGCTCCAAGTCCTCCGTAGAACGCCAGATCTTTGACGGGCGGACTACCGGGCAGCCGTGCCGTCGCCGCTCGGGCCGTGCTCGTCATCTCCTCCTTGCTGAGATACGGAATCGGCACCGAAGGATGCAGGGTGCGCATGTGCAGGTGCATACCGTGGCCGTTGCCCGCATGCGTCTCCTGTTGCCGGTACTCAGCTGTCTTGCCCATCACACTTCTCCTTCCGTCGAATGTGATGTGCCCTTCCATTGTCGCGCGCCTCTTGTGGCATATGCGGGTGGAAACGATTGCGCTGGAAACTCGGAAGGGAGCGGGAAGTCCGCGCATTCGCGGTGAGCGCCGGGCACAGGACCCGATGCGGATCCGGACCTGCTGGTTGAGAAGGATCAGAGCGGAGTCTTCCGAGAGACGCGCCGCCAATCGGGCACGCACCTCCCCTGAGCAGGTGTGTGCCCTGCGGGCGGGCACCGCGCGGGCCGCGCGCTCTGCTTCCTCCCGGCTGTCGTACCTGCCGGCGTTCTCGGAGCCCTGACGATTGGGCCCGCCGATCGCTCGCGCCGTGGCGGGTTCGTTTAGTCCCCGGCGACGGTGACGTTCTCGGCCTGGGGGCCCTTGGGCCCCTGGGTGACGTCGTACTTGACGCGGTCGTTCTCGAACAGTTCCTTAAAGCCGGACCTCTGGATGGCAGAGAAATGGACGAAAACGTCCGGGCCGCCGTCGTCCTGCGCGATGAAGCCGAAGCCCTTATCCGCGTTGAACCACTTCACCACGCCAGTAGCCATGCTGCTCTCCTCGTACTTCGGGGCACCGCGCAGGAGGGTCGGGGTCGCACCCTGATCACCCCCGGCAACATCACGGAGGGTATCGGATTGGTAACGCGATATGTCTGACTTCGGCCGCGCGCGGCCCGGGGTGCCGTGTGACAGGTGCCCAGATCTCGCCTCGAACCGGGCCTTCCGCTCAGGGTGGGCGTCGGCTTCCCGCAGTCGGCTCTGGAGTTCGTCGATCTGCGCGCGAAGGCCGTCGGCCAGGGCCTATGCAGTGTCCTCTTGGAGGCCGAGCACCTCGATCAGCCGCCGACAGCGGTCTGCGGAACCTGGGCTTGTTGCCAGGTGCAGCGGAGCATGCGTCGGGTACCCGGCTGGCGTAGCGCAGTAGGCGCCAGTTCCGAACCTGTGAAGGGAGGCGTCATGGCTCAGCATGTACGGGACATCATGACCAGCCAATTGGTGACGGTGGAGCCGCAGGCGTCGGTGACGGCGGTGGCCCAGAAGATGCGTGACGAGAACATCGGGATCGTATTGGTCACCGAGGGAGACGAACTGCGGGGCCTGGTCAGTGACCGTGATCTCGTGGTGCGTGCGCTGGCGGAGGGCGGCGACCTGGAGCAGAAGACCGTGGCCTCCGCTTGCAGCGACGATCTTGTCACCGTGGCCCCCGACGAGGAACTCGATCGTGCGGTGGACCTCATGCGCGAGCATTCCGTCCGCCGCCTCCCGGTTGTCGAGGAGGGCCACCCGGTGGGCATCGTCTCCATCGGCGACATGGCGATCGAACGCGATGCGCAGTCGGCACTCGGTGACATCAGCGCAGCCAAGCCGAATCGGTAGGATCCGAGGAACCCACCACAGGGCGAGGAACGCCGACAGCTGGAAGACGTACAAGAAGGTCGTCGGGGCCGGGGATCTGAACGGTGACGGGATCGGTGATCTCGTCGCGCAGGACAAGTCGAACAACCTGTACAGGTACTTCGGGAAAGGTAACGGCACCTTCGCCGCGCGCGTGAAGATCGCCACCGGCTGGGGAGCCTCGTACAACGGGGTCGTGGGGGTCGGGGACATCACCGGCGACGGAAAGGCCGACCTGATCGCCCGGGACACCGCCGGGAATCTCACTGTCGGTGTGGGGGCGGGCGATTGCGCCTTCGTGCGGTGAAGCTGAGAGCGTGAGCATCAGTAGCGAGCGTCCGGTGACTGCTGAACAGGTCTATGCCGCGTTGGCCGCTCTGGGGCTGAGCCGGCGGTAGATACGAAAGTGCGACCCGAGGTGCCGCGGGAAGAGGACCGTCTGCATCTGCTGGGGAGTCTGCTGGCGAAGATAGAGCTGGAAATCACCGCCGCGACGCGTCTGGCCGGGGAGGAGGGGATCGACGACGTCCTTGACACGTCACTCGGCTGGACGGATCAGGTAGGCCCTGACCCCGGCCTTGCGGTCAACGTCCTGACGAACAGGCTGCACCGCACTGCGATGCAGATTTCGCCCGAGGCAGAGGAGCTGTCACGGGGCCGGGAGGCTTCCTTCGTCGCCATCATGACGGCGGTGTATACGCTCAGCGCCCAGCTGCATGCGGAGCACGGTGATATGGAGGGAACCCGACAGGCTCTGGGTGGGGCGGAGGAAGCCCTCATCGACATCCTGCAGGGCATGCATGATCTGCGCGTTGCCATTGGCGACGTGGCCGGGCAGGAGGACGCAGAGGGCTGACTCGCTCACCCGTCCGGCGTTTGGTTGGGGCGGGCTGGGCAGCGGTCGGTGCGGCGGGGGATCGAGCCGGTGAGGAGCCGTTGTTGCGCGTCGGCGTGGTCTCCGCGCTCCGCGCAGGGCAAGCCCAGCCGCACAGGGCACGGGGCGTAGCGGGACGTGGTCGAAGCGCGGTCGTCACGATGCCACGCTGTCGCTTTCCTCGCCCTGTTCGGGCTCATACAAGGCGCGGGCCTCGTTCACGGCGCGCTGCCAGGTGCGGGCGACACCGCATGGTCGCGCTGCTCTCGTCCCGGGCCGCCGCCGTTGGCGCCGCGTCCGTCACCACGCCTGCGGCCGGCCCCCCGAACTGCCCAGTGCCGACATCCAGGGAGGCGGTCCGGGGGCGGGTGACGGTGGCCCTCGTCGCTGTCCCGGGTAAGGGCCGCGCAGCCCTGCGACCCGAACAGCGACGATCCCCAGGTCGGCTCACTGCTGGGTGGCTTGTTCGATGAGGGATTGCAGGTAGAGGCCGCGCTGGGCGTCGAGTGCGGTGGGCGTGTGGGTGCGTACGGCGGTGGCGAATTCGCGGCGCAGGATGGGCCAGCCCTCCTCGTGGTCGATGGTGGCGGTGTCGTAGGCCAGTGGGGTGGTGGGGCCGAAGAGTTCGACGCGGGTGAGGGCGTGGGGAAGGTTGACGGAGCCGGACAGGGAGGCCTGGCTGATGGCGCCGTTGACGTGTTCGCAGGTGAGCTCGATCCAGCGCCGGGGATCTCCGGTGGCGCGGATGGCGGTGATGGGGGCGATCGCGGCGTCCAGGAGGTCGAGGAGGTGGGGGCCGAGGTCGAGCAGGGCGCCGTGTTCGAGGCGCCAGGTGGTGGCGAAGTCGCCGCCGAGGAAGGCGCCGTGGAGGTAGCAGGAACGTGCGCCGGTGATGTCGAGGGTGCGGGCGGCGTCGAGGAAGGCGCGGGTGGCGGGGTGGTAGCGCTTGGTGAGGACGAGTTGGGAGATCACGCCGGCTTCGGCGATGGCGTCCGCCACGCGCTGGGCGGTGGGCAGGTCGGGGCCCAGGGGCTTTTCCAGCAGGAGGGCTTTGCCTCGCTTGGCGGCCAGGGGTGCCAGTTCGCCCTGGACGGCGGGTGGGACGGCGAAGGCGACGGCTTCGCAGTGGTCGAGGAGGTCCTCGAAGTCGGCGGCGACGTGGGCCGCGTAGGGGGCGGCGGTCTGCTGGGCCGCTTCGGGTCGGCGGGCCCAGACTGCGGCAAGTCGGGTTTCGGGTCCTGCGGCGAGTATGCGGGCGTGCATGGCGCGGGCCCAGGGGCCGGCGCCGACGAGGCCGACCTCGAGGGGGCGGTGTGTCCAGGGCGCGGGTTGTGTGGTCATGGTGTTCCTGTGGGTGTGCGGGGTTGCGCGGTCACGGCGCGAGGCGGCTCAGGCGGGTGTCGGCGCGGTCGGGGGAGTAGAGGAACTCCACGACCATGGAGGCGGCTCCGATGACACCGGCGTGGTCGCCGAGCCGTGAGGTGACGACGTGGAGGTTGGCGGTCGTGCGGGGCATGGCGCGCTGGTAGAGCAGTTCGCGTACGCCGGTCATGAACGGCACGCCGGAGAGGTCTCCGGCCAGCATCAGCACGCCCGGGTTGAGCAGGGTGACGACGGTCGCCAGGACCTCGCCGAGGCGGCGTCCGGCTTCCCGGGCGAG
>NZ_JBSFJX010000149.1:0-19079 GCF_053598275.1 Streptomyces sp. NPDC001156
CCCGGCTGGTGTTGATCGTGTAAGAGCTGCTGGTCGCTGACCCGCAGCCAACGTGAGCCAGGAATCCCCCTGCTTCAGCTGGGGGAGGATTCAATCAAGGCCCTTGGCGACGGTCAGGGCGGCGTCGGTCCTGGCGATGATCTCCTCGACCGCCACCTGGGGTGCGGTCTCCACGAGGACCAGCCCGGCGCCGGTCACGTCGAGGACGCCGGGGTCGGTGATGATCCGGTCCACGCAGGCCCTGCCGGTCAGCGGCAGCGCGCACTCCTCGAGGATCTCCGGTGGACCGTCCTTGGCGGTGTGGTTCATGACGACGATGACGGTCCGGGCGCCGTGCACCAGGTCCATCGCCCCGCCGATCCCCGTGATCACCCGGCACCGCCGGCCCGCAGTCTCTCGGCCAGCGTGCCCTGCGGGATCATCTCGACCTCAAGCTCCCCGGCCAGGTACTGACGGGCGAACTCCTTGTTGGCCCCGATGTAGGAACCGGTCACCCGGGCGATCCGGCCCGCCGCCAGCAGCACCGCGAGACCCGACTCCATCGCCCCGCAGTTGTTCGACACCACGCTCAGCCCGGCGACCCCCCGCTCGAAGAGCGCCTCGATCAGCGCGTTCGGCACACCGCCCAATCCGAACCCGCCGACCGCCAGCGATGCGCCGTCCGGCACATCGGCCACCGCCTCCAGGGCAGAGGCGACCACCTTGTCCATCCGTGAAGCCCCATCTCTTCGTGGTGTCCCGATCAGCAATTAATCAGGGCACTGAGTATTTCAGCGAGGTTGCTCTCACGCTGCCACTGTCGAGATGGGGCGTCAAGGCCCCACTTTTCCCGACGCCTGGCGAGGTGCGCCGTCACGGAGAGTCGTGTCCTTGACGGTATCGTTCAGTGCACCTACAAAAATGACCAGGGAGCGCACATGGCCGCCGTGGACCTCTCGACGCATCCGGGGCACCTGGCCCGGCGGTTGCAGCAGGCGCACTACCTGCTGTGGAACACGATCGTCTCGGAGGAGATCACCTCGCCGCAGTTCGCGGTCCTCAACGCGCTCGTCGCCGAGCCCGGACTCGATCAGCGCACCGTGGGGGAGCGGGTGGGCCTCGACCGGTCCACCATCGCCGAGGTGATCAGCCGGCTCGGCCGCCGGGGCCTCCTCGACAAGGTCCGCGACCCGCAGGACGGCCGTCGCTTCCTGCTGCGCCTCACGGACGAGGGACTGCGCACGCACCGCAGGCTGACGGTGCGCACGGCCCGGATGAACCAGGTCTTCCTGGCTCCGCTGTCCGCCGAGGAGCAGGCCCAGTTCTTCGACCTCATCCGGCGGGTCTCGGAGGCCGCCGAGAGCCTGCGCAACCCGGCGCCTCCCCTCCCGGCCACCCAGGCCTGAGGAGGTCCGCCCAGCGGACCCGCTCGCAGTACTGTGCAGATGCGAGGGCGTCAGCCGGGCCGTGCCGCGGTCCAGGGCGGAGAGGATCAGCGATGGCAGCCGAGGCCGAACCCGCGGGCATGCGCACCGTCCAGCGGGCGATCGACATCCTGGGTCTCCTCGACGAGAGCCGTCCCGCGCTGTCCATCCGCGAGATCGTCGCCGCGTCCGGTCTGCCCAAGACGACCGTGCTGCGCCTGCTGGGCACCCTCCGGCTCAACGGTCTGCTCTGGGTCGACGAACACGGCCGCCACATCGCGGGCCCCGCCCTGCTGCGCTGGGCCCGGCTCGCCGAACAGGCCTGGCGACTGCCGCCGGCGGCGGGGGTGATCCTGCGTGAACTGGCCGCGGAGCACCGGGAGACGGTGCATCTGTACGTCCGCCGCGACATCCGCCGGGTCTGCATCGCGCAGGAGGAGGGGCCCCAGTCCCTGCGGCAGGTCGTACGGGTCGGGGACGAGCTTCCGCTGTGGGCGGGCGGCGTCTCCAGGGCGCTGCTGCTGGACGCCCCGGAGGCCCTGCTGCGCCGCGTCGCGGAGTCCTCGCCGTACGGGGCCGCCCATCTGGAGACGTTGCGCGCCTGGATCGAGGAGGCGCGGACGCTCGGGTACGCCACCAGTCACGGAGAACGCGAGGAGGGGCTGTCGGCGGTGGCCGTGCCGGTGAGGGGGCGCGCCGGAGCGGTGACCGCGGCTCTCTCCTTCGGCGGGCCGAGCACCCGGTTCACCGACGAGCGCATACGGCGCTTCGCGGACGGACTGACCGCGGCGGCGCGTGAGCTGGGGCGGGTGGGGCTGCCCTTCGAAGGGTGACCGGAACCGGGGCGACGGGCGCGGGCCTTCCCGTTGGCCCGTTCAGCGGACCGGAAGGGTCATTGGGCGGATCGCCGACCTAGACTGGGGGCCTCGGCAGGCGCTGTATGCGTACCCCGGAAGGAAGGCGGCACCACCGTGGACCGCACCGTCGTCACCCGTTCCCCGCACACCGCAGCGGACTGGTGGGTCACCGCCGACCAGGCACGGCATGCGGCGCAGGGCGGGCTCGCGGACGCCGCGACGGCACCGGACCTGCTGCGTACGCTCGCCGAACTCGACCGGGCCCGCCGGGAGACGGTGGTCGCCGTCGGTGCGGCCGTGGAGGCGTTGCTCGGGGGCGGTGTCGCCTGGGAGGCGATCGCGGCCGCCCTCGGATTCGACTCGGCCGAGGAGGCCCGCGAGGGGCTCGCCACTGCCCGCGCCGACGCGGGCACGGCGCTCGAACGCCGCCTGGGGCGCCGGGCGTAGGACCGCTCGGTCCGGGCGGTGGTGGACGAAGGCCACCGGCTGGTCGCCGTGGTCCGGCCGTGCGGGGCCCGGTCGCCATGACTCGACCGTGCGGTCCTGGCCGGCCCGGTCCGGTCGTCCGGACATCGGCTCACTCCGCCGCGAGCACCACCCAGACCTGGCCCTGCGCGAAGTTCACCGGCTTGCCGTCCGCCGTCGTGAACCGGGTACCCTCCGGCGCGGACGGCCGCTTCCAGTCGGCGTCGAACACCCGCCCGTCGCGCAGCACTTGGGCCTTCCCTGAGCCCACGGTCTCCGAGTACGGCGAGTAGTTGCCGAGCACGTCGTGGAACTGGGATTCACGCACCCGCACGTACTGCACCACCACCGTCGCCGGAGCCACCCGCTTGCCGTCCGTCGTGACCGTCG
The DNA here is from genome assembly GCF_053598275.1 of Streptomyces sp. NPDC001156. Lineage (NCBI taxonomy): Bacteria > Bacillati > Actinomycetota > Actinomycetes > Kitasatosporales > Streptomycetaceae > Streptomyces > Streptomyces sp. NPDC001156. Next base: position 3,116 of record NZ_JBSFJX010000149.1, read on the forward strand.
GCGTCCCGTCCATCGCCACCAGCCAGCGGTGCAGCTGCTCGGACCAGGTGAACGTGAAGCGGGCGGAGGGGAAGTGGACCGTGCGGCTGGTCACCGGAGTTCCGCCGGACGGTGCGGCACCGAAGTGGAAGCCGGTCGTCAGAGCGGCGGCGCCCGGTGCGGTCCCCATCAGCTTCTGCGGCCGCAGATAGAGGTTGTGCGGTGCCGCCTTGCCGTTGTCCCGGAAGTAGGCACTCGAATTCTTGTCGGGCGGCTCGGGGTTCAGCGGTGCCTTGTCGATGAGGGGAAGGAGCTTGTGCTGCGCACCGGAGAACGCGAGCGTCGGGTCGTGGAACTGCCCCAGCAGTTCCAGGTCCGACTCGCGTGCGCTGCGCACCGGGCCGACCACCGCCGGCAGCTTGGTGGCGAACACCGCCATCAGCCGGCTGAGACCGCCCTCGACCTGCTCCGCGTAGACGAGATCCGCTTGGTCCAGGCCCGTCTGCGGCCGGGCCGCGGACACATTGTCGATCTTCACGGCGAGCACCGGGCCCTCAGGTCCCGCGGGGGTCCGGCCACCGCCCTGCCGATGCTGCCCCTGCGGGGGCTCGCTCTCGGCGCTTCCGCCCTTACTGCCTCCCGAATCGCACGCCGTCAATAGGGAGCCCGTTATGGCGACCGTCAGCAGTGCCGCCGCCACGCCGTGCCGTGTCCACGCTGTCCGCCGCATGCCCACCGCCCACGAAAGCCAGTGCATCGATTATGCGTTTATAAGTTCAATAGTGCTCATACCCGTTCTGCACCGATCGTGCGGAGGGGCGCGTGCAGCGTACGCCTCGGGGACGGAACGGCGAGAGGACACCGAAGAACTGTGGCGCGGACGACCGCCCGGACGAGGAATGGCCGTGTGGAGAGCGTCAGCGAGGGGTGCCGAGGATTTCCGCGAGGTCGTAGCGCACCGGTTCCTCCAACTGCGTGTACGTACAGGTCTCGGGAGTGCGGTCGGGGCGCCAGCGGCGGAATCGCGCGGTGTGCCGGAAGCGCACGCCGTTCTCCATGTGGTCGTACGCCACCTCCGCCACCCGCTCGGGCCGCAGCGGCACCCAGGACAGGTCCTTCTTGCCCGACCAGCGGCTGGGCGCGCCCGGCAGCCGGGCCGTCTCGTGCGCCACCTCGTCCGACCAGGCCGCCCACGGATGCCCCGAGACATCGTCCATCCGCAACGGCTCCAGCTCCTGCACCAGCTCCGCGCGCCGCTTCATGGGAAACGCGGCGGACACGCCCACATGCTGGAGGCTGCCCTGGTCGTCGTGGAGGCCGAGCAGCAGCGAACCGACGACAGGGCCGCTCTTGTGGAAGCGGTAGCCCGCGACCACCACGTCGGCCGTGCGCTCGTGCTTGACCTTGAACATCACACGTTCGTCCGGCCGGTAGGGCAGGGTGAGCGGCTTTGCGATCACTCCGTCCAGGCCCGCGCCCTCGTACTGCTGGAACCACTGCTCCGCCACCGCGCGGTCCGTCGTCGCGGGCGCGAGGTGCACGGGCGGCGTCACCCCGGACAGCGCCCTCTCCAGCAGGGAGCGCCGGTCGCTCAGTGGCATGCCGAGCAGCGAGGAGTCGTCCAGCGCCAGCAGATCGAACGCCACGAAGGAAGCCGGGGTCTTCTCCGCGAGCATCCGCACCCGGGAGTCGGCCGGATGGATCCGCTCGGTCAGCGCGTCGAAGTCGAGGTGCCCCTCGCGTGCGATCACGATCTCGCCGTCCATCACACACCGCTCGGGCAGCCGCTCCCGCAGCGCCTCGACCAGTTCGGGAAAGTACCTGGTCAAGGGCTTTCCGGTACGGCTGCCGAGCTCGACCTCGGGGCCGTCGCGGAACACGATCGCCCGGAACCCGTCCCACTTCGCCTCGTACTGCATGTCCGGGGGGATCGTCGCCACGGACTTGGCGAGCATCGGTTTCACAGGTGGCATCACCGGCAGATCCATGGCTCCGATTCTGCTGCCACATGGTGCGGTTCGCCCAGTGTGCAGGGCGGGGTCGCTGCGCCTACCGTGGCACCCATGGGTGATGCGGTGGAGCTCGAGGTGGGGGGCAGGGCGGTTCGGCTGTCCAGCCCGGACAAGGTCTTCTTTCCGGAGCGCGGCTTCACCAAGCTCGACGTCGCGCAGTACTACATGGCCGTGGGCCCCGGCATCCTGCGCGCCCTGCGCAATCGGCCCACCACCCTGGAGCGCTACCCGGACGGCGTGACGGGCGAGTCCTTCTTCCAGAAGCGGGCGCCCAAACACATGCCCACCTGGATCCCCACCGCCCACATCACCTTCCCGAGTGGCCGCAGCGCCGACGAGATGTGCCCCACCGAGGTCGCCGCGGTCGTCTGGGCCGCGCAGTTCGGGACACTGACGTTCCATCCGTGGCCGGTGCGCCAGGGCGACGTCGACCACCCGGACGAACTCCGCATCGACCTCGACCCGCAGCCCGGCACCGACTTCGCCGACGCGGTACGCGCCGCACACGAACTGCGCGCCGTGCTGGACGAGTTCGGCGGACTGCGGGGCTGGCCCAAGACCTCCGGCGGCCGGGGGCTGCACGTCTTCGTGCCCCTTCAGCCGCACTGGACCTTCACCCAGGTGCGCCGGGCCGCGATCGCCGTCGGACGCGAACTGGAGCGGCGGATGCCCGAGCACGTGACCATCGCGTGGTGGAAGGAGGAGCGCGGCGAGAAGATCTTCGTCGACTACAACCAGACGGCGCGCGACCGCACCATCGCCTCCGCCTACTCCGTACGCCCCAGGCCGAACGCCCCGGTGTCCGCGCCGCTGCGCTGGGACGAGGTCGACGACGTGGCGCCGAACGACTTCGACCTGGCCACCATGCCCGGCCGGTTCGCCGAACTGGGTGACGTCCACGCGGACATGGACGATCACGCGTTCTCCCTCGAGGCGCTCCTCGAACTGGCCCGCCGCGACGAACACGACCACGGCCTCGGGGACCTGCCCTATCCGCCCGAGTACCCGAAGATGCCGGGCGAGCCCAAGCGGGTGCAGCCCAGCCGGGCCCGCAAAGAAGGCACACAGGGCAGCCCCGAGACACCCCCCGCGCTCTGACCCACTGGACGCCACCCATCCCCGACCCGGCGGACGCCACCGGCCCCTGACGCGGCGTCGCCGGGATACCGCACGCCATGCCGCTCCCTGCTGACGGCGGATCACCCGGCGGTGGTGCCCTTTAACTCACCGATATAACCGAAATGCCGATGATTTATCCTTCATGTGCATAAAATCCGGGTGCCGCTACCGTCCTTCCTGTTCGTCCTGGCGGCTCGTCTCCGTGAATTCCGTGCAGGAGGGGAACCCCGGTATGGACAGACGCAGCTTCAATCGGCGGATGCTGCTGGGCAGTGCGACCGTGGCGACGACGTTCTCGCTGGGCCCCGAGGCCGTCGGTACCGTCAAGCGGGCGAAGACCGCGCGCGACGGCGGTGACGTCCGGTACATCAAGATGTTCGCCGAGAAGCTCAAGGGCGGCGGGATGGGCTACGGCCTCGCGAGGGGCCGTGCGACCGTCCCGGGGCCGCTGATCGAGATCAACGAGGGCGACACGCTGCACATCGAGTTCGAGAACACGATGGATGTCGAGGCGAGCCTGCATGTGCACGGTCTGGACTACGACATCTTCGAGGACGGCACGAAGACCACCAGGAGCAGTGTGAAGCCGGGTGGCAAGCGCACCTACACCTGGCGCACCCACCGCCCCGGCCGTCGCGAGGACGGCACCTGGCGGGAGGGCAGCGCCGGTTACTGGCACTACCACGACCATGTGGTCGGCACGGACCACGGCACGCTGGGCATTCGCAAGGGCCTGTACGGACCGGTGATCGTACGCCGCGAGGGTGATCTCCTCCCCGACAGGATCCACACCATCGTCTTCAACGAAATGATGATCAATCAGATGGAGCATGCCGGCCCCGACCTGTTGGCGACCGTCGGGGAGCGCGTGGAGTTCGTGATGATCACGCATGGCGACCTCTACCACACCTTCCATCTGCACGGTCACCGCTGGGCGCACAACCGTACGGGCCTCCTCACCGGACCCGACGACCCGAGTCAGATCATCGACAACCGGATCGTGGGACCCGGGGACTCCTTTGGCTTCCAGGTGATCGCGGGCGAGAGCAGCGGACCGGGCGCATGGATGTACCACTGCCATGTACAGCGGCACGCCGACCACGGCATGGCCGGGTTGTTCATCGTGCGGGAACCGGACGGGAGTGTCCCCAGGTACGAACCGCACCAGCACTAGTCGCCGGCGCCTCGAGCACCGCCGCGTGAGCGGCTCCCTCTCGGCCGGTGAGCGCTCTCAGCCCCCTGGACTACCCGGGCTATCCTGATCGGCACCCGCCGAGGAGGAGTCCCGAAGTGACCGAGAGCGCTCCGCGTCCCACGCTGGAGGCCGTCGCTGCCCGGGCCGGGGTCTCGCGGGCCACCGCATCCAGGGTCGTCAACGGTGGCGACGGAGTGCGCGGGCCTCTCATCGAGCGGGTGCGCCGTGCCGTCGAGGAACTCGGGTATGTGCCCAACCAGGCCGCGCGCAGCCTGGTGACCAGGCGGCACGACGCCGTCGCCGTGGTGATCGCCGAGCCGGAGACCCGGGTCTTCGCCGACCCCTTCTTCGCCCTGCAACTGCGCGGCATCAGCAAGGAGTTGACGGTCCATGACTCCCAGCTCGTGCTGCTCCTGACGGAGGGCCGCGCCGACCACGCCCGGGTCGGCCGCTACCTCGCAGGCGGGCATGTCGACGGCGCCCTCGTCTTCTCCCTGCACCTCGACGATCCGCTGCCGGAGCTGGTCCAGCGGGCCGGGGTGCCGACCGTGTTCGGCGGGCGGCCCGGCTGGCGTGAGGACACCCGGAGCACGGTCTATGTGGACAGCGACAACCGTGGCGGGGCCCGCGAGGCCGTACGCCACCTCGTGGGGCTCGGCCGCCGCCGCATCGCGCACATCACCGGCGCCCTGGACCAGACCTCCGCCGTGGACCGGCTCGACGGGTTCCGGGACGTCATGGTCGGTGCCGATCCGGGGATCGTCGCCGAAGGAGACTTCACCCCGGCCGGCGGCGAACGCGCGATGCGGGAGCTGCTGGAGCGGTGCCCCGATCTGGACGCGCTCTTCGCCGCCAACGACCTGACCGCCTCCGGCGCCCTGCGGGTGCTGCGTGCGCAGGGACGCCGGGTGCCGGAGGATGTCGCCGTCATCGGCTTCGACGACATGCTGCCGGTCGCCGAGCAGACCGACCCGCCGCTGACGACGATCCGTCAGGACATCGAAGAGATGGGCCGTCTGATGGCCCGGCTGCTGGTGCGCTCCCTCGACCGGCGGGGCGCTCCGCCCGACGCGGACGGCGAGCCCGGTATGAGCGGTGTGCCGTCCAGCGTGGTGCTGCCGACGACCTTGGTGCGGCGGGCCTCCGCGTAGCCGCATGAGGGCTGACGGTGCGAAAGCGTTGGTCCGTCAGCAGGCCGGTCCGTCGCCGCGGGCGGCATCAAGGGCGAGGACCGGATTCCCGGCTCCGCGCGCCTTGCGCCGCCCTTACGGCGCCGGCCCCGCTAGGACTGCTGCGGTGCACTCTTGATGAGCGCGAACCGTGCCCCGTACGGATCGGCGAGCCGCGCGATGCGGCCCACACCCGCCACGTCCGTGGCGGGCATCCGGACGGTGCCGCCGAGCTCCTGAGCGCTGCTCACCGAGGCGTCCGTGTCCGTCACCTCGAAGTACGCCAGCCAGTGCGGGCCCGACTCCGCCTCCGCGGGATCGTCGGCGGTCGAGACCAGCCCGCCGAACATGGCGTCCGGGCCGCCACCCTCGGGGCTGATGCATGTGTACGTGCCGCCGGGGAAGGGCACGCCCTCGACCTCCCAGCCGAGCACCTGGTTGTAGAACGCGGCGGCGCGGGCGACGTCCGGGGTGTACAGCTCGGCCCAGCACAGCGAGCCCGGATCGCCGGCCACGTCGATGCCCTTGGTCAGGCCCGGCTGCCAGATGCCGAAGGGCACGCCGGCCGTGTCGGCGAGGATGGCCATGTGGCCTTGGCCCATGACGTCCATGGGCCGGACGAGCACACTGCCGCCCGCCTGCTCGGCCGCCTTCGCGGTGGCCTCCGCGTCGGGGCTCTGGAAGTAGACGGACCAGGACGGCGGGCCCTGCTCGGGCGTGGTCTGCATACCGCCGGCGGCGGTCCTGCCGGCGAGCTGAAAGAAACCGTAGCCCCCGGCGTCCGGCCCCGCCGACTGGAACTGCCAGCCGAAGAGACCGCCGTAGAAGGAGATGGCCCCGTCGATGTCGGGGGTGCCGACATCCAGCCAATTCGGGGCGCCGTTGACGAAACGGGTGGTGAGCATGACTCCCCCTTCAAGGGTTCCCGTTGTCTGCACTGCCGAGTCTTGCACCGCCCACCGACACTCGCTGCGGGAGTGACGGGACGCGCCCGGGCGCGGGCGGAGACCGCTATGGTGGTGCCTTTCCCGCATGTTTCTCCGCGCGCCGCCGTGCGCCGCCCCCGCCGGGGCGACATCATCGAGCGCTGTACGGCGGGGCCCGCGGAGGGGCCGTTGATCCCGCGTTGATCGAACGTTTGTCGCCGCGCGACACGCTCAGGTCATGCACTTCGAAGCAATCACTGCGTCCGACATCGCCTGGCAGGCCCAGGCGCTGTGTGCGCAGACGGGGGCCGATTTCTTCTTTCCCGAGCCGGGCAGCTCGGTGCGCGAGGCGAAGCGGATCTGCGGGTTGTGCGAGATCCGCTCCACATGCCTCGAATACGCGCTCGCCCACGACGAGCGGTTCGGCGTCTGGGGCGGGCTGTCCGAGAAGGAGCGGATGCAGCTACGGCGCTCGGACGAGCACGGAAGAGACGGAGCGGCCCGTCCGGATGCGCCATGGGGCGTACGGGACGATGCTGGAGACATGTCCGGACGGGCTCCTGTCACCGTTCACCCGCCGTCGGGCACCGGCGGTCGCCGGGTGACCACGCGCGGGGAGAGCCTGGGGATCGCGTTCTCCGACGAAGATCTGATCGAGTTCCTCGGGCGAGCGGGCCTGCCCGATGACGAGGACGTGCTCGACGACCCGGCGTGGGTGAAGTGGCGAGGCGCGGACGCGCACCACTACGAGGCGGCCTAGGGCAGGTCTGGGCAGGTTCTACGAGGCCGCGTAGGAGTGCGACGCCGCGTGCGCGCCGCTGGATCGTTGCGGTGGCCGACCGGAGGCCGGGTGGCGTGCCGGCGGCCCGGCGCCGCCTAGTCCGCGCTGACGGGTGCCAGTACGGCCAGCGTCTCCTGGGCTCGGCGCAGCGCGACCTCCAGTGCGAGCGGCGGGTGCAGCATCCCGCTTCCGTCGGGCGGGACGATCCACTCCACCGAGCCTGCCGGCCGGTACGGGGGAGGCACGGCGACCCAGGATCCCTTGCTCACATGGCGGATCCCGGTCCCCAGCCAGTGGCGTGCCGGATCCGGCGGCACGAAGAAACCCAGCCGGTGCGCGGCCGAGTCCACCAGCGTCGGTCCGGGCGTCCGCACCGGGTCGTACCACAGGATGTCCAGGGCCAGCAGGCCGAGTTGCCGGGGGACACTCACCACGTCCCAGCGGCGTCCGGCCTCCAGCAGCACGGTGCCGTCCCCGAGCTCCCACTCCCGCTTGCACGCCTCAGGGTCCGACGCGGCGGCAGCCAGCCACTCCACGCCCTGCATCCACATCGCATTCATCATGACCCGCTCCAAGGGCGCCAGCCGGCGACCAGGCGTACGACAGGGACTGTGCCGAGCGGGCGCCCGCGGGGAACGCCAACCCGGCATATTCATGGTGGTAGATATTTCTACCCCGCCGAAAGGGTGGCGCGACGTGGCGATTACTGCGGAAACGGTCTGCCGTGTTTCGGCGTCAGCCATCCGGCCGTCAACCGCCAGATGGCCGACCGCGATCCGGCGGAACGGACCATGCGTACCCGCGTCCCGATCCCTGCCCCACCGAGACGTCGCTCAAGCGGTCTTCCCCGCCGTGCCGTTCGCGGCCTGGCCGCGGGCTACGCCTCCTTGCGTGCCGCCTGCCGGGCCTTGCGGGCGGCGAGCCTCTCGTCGAACTTCGTGGCCTCGGCGTTCAGCCCGCCCATGAACAGGCCCAGCTCCTCCTGAGCCTTGCGGCCCTCGGGGCCGAGGCCGTCGATCTCCATGACCTTCAGGAAGCGCAGCACCGGCTGGAGCACGTCGTCGTGGTGGATGCGCAGGTTGTAGACCTCGCCGATCGCCATCTGCGCGGCGGCGCGCTCGAAACCCGGAATACCGTGGCCGGGCATACGGAAGTTCACCACGACGTCCCGGACCGCCTGCATGGTCGGGTCGGGTGCCATCTCGTACGCGGCCTTCAGCAGATTCCGGTAGAAGACCATGTGCAGGTTCTCGTCGGTCGCGATACGGGCCAGCATCCGATCGCAGACCGGGTCCCCCGACTGGTGGCCGGTGTTGCGGTGCGAGATGCGGGTGGCCAGCTCCTGGAAGGCGACGTACGCGACGGAGTGCAGCATCGAGTGCCCGTTGTCCGACTCGAAGCCCTCGCTCATGTGGGCCATACGGAATTGTTCCAGTTTGTCCGGGTCGACCGCGCGCGAGGCGAGCAGGTAGTCGCGCATCACGATGCCGTGCCGGCCCTCCTCGGCGGTCCAGCGGTGCACCCAGGTGCCCCAGGCACCGTCACGGCCGAAGAGTGTGGCGATCTCGTGGTGGTAGCTCGGGAGGTTGTCCTCCGTCAGGAGGTTCACCACCAGCGCGATACGGCCGATCTCGGTGACCTTCGACTGCTCCTTGTCCCAGGCCACGCCGTCCTCGAAGAAGCCGGGGAAGTTGCGTCCCTCGGTCCAGGGCACGTACTCGTGCGGCATCCAGTCCTTGGCGGCCTTCAGATGCCGGTTCAGTTCGTTTTCGACCACTTCCTCCAGCGCGTACAGCAGCCGGGCGTCGGTCCAGACGGAGGGGCTGCCGAGGTGGGGAGGGGTGATCGTCACAGGAACTCCAGGGGGACGCTGAGCAAACCGGCGAGGACTGCCGGAACTTACGGGATCGTAGGCTACGTAGCCGTAGGTTACGAACCCGTAGGTTAAGTGCGCTGTAAAGGCACTGCTCAGCCGCTGCCCGGCGCGGAACGACGGGCAGGCGCCGTGCCTGGTCCCGGGCACGCCCAAGTCCCTGTGGACCGGAGGGGTCCACAGGGCGGGGGGTGAGGTTTCATCCCGTCAGACGTACAACTCCCGCATACGCACGGAGAGGCATGTCACACAGCCCTCGAGCTTCTCGAACTCGCCGATGTCCACGAGTACCGGTTCATGGCCGAAGTCGGTGAGCAGTTCGGCCGTCTTGGGGGCGCTTGCCGCCATGAGCAGCTTGCCGCCGCCGAGCAGCACGACGTGCGCGCCGGACTGCTCCGGGACCGGCAGGAAACCGGGGAACAGCGCCGGCTTGTCCACCAGGGGCACATGGCCGATGACGGTGCCGTCGGGCAGCGCGGTGACCGCCGACTTCAGATGCAGCACCCGTGTGACGGGCACCGCGACCACGCGGGCGCCCAACGGTTCGAAGACGGCACGCAGCTGCTGGATCGCGGCCGCGTTGGTGCGCCCGCTGCGGCCCACATAGATCGTGTCGCCGACCTTGAGGACGTCGCCGCCATCGAGGGTGCCCGGCTCCCAGATCCAGTTCACCGAACAGCCCAGCCGGGCCACGGCCTCCTCGACGCCCGCGGTCTCCTCGCGCCGGGATTCCGCGCCTGGCCGGGCGATCAGCGCGACGTTCTTGTACATCACCACCGCGTCCTCGACGAACACCGAGTCCGGGCAGTCGTCGGCCGGGTCCACCTCGATCGTCTCCCAGCCGTGTGTACGCAATGCCTCCGCGTACGCCTCCCATTGCTCGAGCGCGAGGTCGACGTCCACCTTCTCCCGCTCGATATGCGTCACCAGCCCCTCGGAGAGGCGCGGGCTCGGTCGGCGGATGAGGGCCTTCTTGCTGGGCACGTGCAAACTCCGTCTTGGCTGATGGTTTCGCCCGCCATCATGCAGGCCCGGCCCCCGGGGACAAAGCCCCGGGGGCCGACTGCGGTGCGACCGCCCTTCGCGTCCGCGGGCGTCAGGCGGGATCTGTGAGGGCTTCCGGCTCGGTCTCCGTGAGAACCTCGTCCAGCAGCAGCCAACGTGTGATCCCGATCGACTCCAGGAACGGCACGTCGTGGCTCGCCACGATCAGCGCCCCCTCGTACGACTCCAGGGCCGTGGTCAGCTGCCGGACGCTCGCCATGTCGAGGTTGTTCGTGGGCTCGTCGAGCATCAGCAGCTGCGGCGCCGGTTCGGCGAGCATCAGCGCGGCCAGCGCGGCGCGGAACCGCTCGCCGCCCGACAGGGTCCCGGCCGGCTGGTCGGCCCGTGCCCCCCGGAACAGGAAGCGGGCCAGGCGCGCCCGGATCCGGTTGCCGGTGGTGTCCGGCGCGAACCGGGCCACGTTCTCCACGACCGTCAGACCGTCGTCGAGGACGTCCAGCCGTTGCGGCAGGAAACGCAGCGGCACATGCGCCGTCGCCTCGCCGCCGACCGGTTCCAGTTCGCCCGCGATGGTGCGCAGCAGGGTCGACTTGCCCGCGCCGTTGCGCCCGATCAGCGCGATCCGCTCGGGGCCGTGCAGCTCGAAGGCACCCTCCACACGCGCCCCGTACGTCAGCTCGAGCTCCCGGAGCGTCAGCACGGACCGCCCGTAAGGCACCGCCGTGTGCGGCAGGTCGATGCGGATCTCGTCGTCGTCCCGTACCGCCAGGGCCGCCTCGTCCAGCCGCTCCCGGGCCTCGGCGAGCCGCTCCTCGTGCAGGATGCGGTGCTTGCCCGCGGATTCCTGAGCGGCCCGCTTGCGCGCCCCCATCACGATCTTCGGTTCGCGTTTCTGGTCCCACATCCTCTGGCCGTACTTCCTGCGCCGGGCCAGCTTGGTCCGGGCGTCGGCCAGTTCGCGCTTCTGCTTGCGGAAGTCCGCCTCGGCGACGCGCACCATGCGCTCCGCCGCCTCCTGCTCGACGGCCAACGCCTCCTCGTACGCGGAGAGGTTGCCGCCGAACCAGGTCACCTCCCCGGAACGCAGATCGGCGATCTGGTCGACCAGTTCGAGCAGTTCCCGGTCGTGGCTGACCACGACCATGACCCCCGACCAGGCCTCCACGGCGGAGTACAGTCTGCGGCGCGCATAGAGGTCCAGGTTGTTGGTGGGCTCGTCCAGCAGCAGCACGTCCGGGCGGCGCAGCAGCAGGGCTGCCAGCCGCAGCAGAACGGACTCGCCGCCGGAGACCTCGCCGATGGTGCGGTCGAGACCGATGTGGCCGAGTCCGAGTTCGCCGAGCATCGCCTCGGCGCGCTCCTCCACGTCCCAGTCGTCGCCGACGGCGGCGAAGTGCTCCTCGGCGGCGTCGCCTGCCTCGATGGCGTGCAGCGCGGCGCGGGTCGAGGCGATGCCGAGCGCCTCGTCCACACGTAGGGAGGTGTCCAGCGTGACGTTCTGCGGGAGGTGGCCGACCTCGCCGGTGACGTGCACGGTCCCCGAGGAGGGTGCCAGCTCACCGGCGATCAGCTTGAGCAGGGTGGACTTCCCCGACCCGTTGACCCCGACGAGCCCGGTCCGGCCGGCCCCGAACGCGGTGTGGAGCTCCTCGAAGACGGCGGTTCCGTCGGGCCAGGAGAAGGACAGGGACGTACAGGAGAGGAAAGGGATGTGTGACATAAGGGCCTCGCGGTCGCTCGGAAGGGATGGGGGCAACGCGTGAGAGACACCGCGAGGGCGAGTGGCCACGAACAGGCAGGACCCTGCTCCGCAGGACGGCTCGAATGCCGAGGTCGCACGCGACACACGGACGCGGACAGCGTCCAGTGAGCGGTGTCTCAGGACCTCAGACGAGCAACGTCCTTCTCCAATCGGCGGCAACAGGACCGCTGAACACCGTAGGAACGGGTACCTGAGGTGTCAACGGAATAACGGACCACCCCCGGGTCCGCGACCGCCGTGCGGCCCGTGACCGGACGGCCGCGTCCGCCGCACCGTGCGCAAGGAGGCCCCGTGCCCGACGGCTCCACCTCGCTGCCCGCCCGGCTGTACCTGCTGGCCTGGGACACCACCAAGCTCAGGCTGACCGGCGCGGCCCGGCTCGCGCACCTGGTGCGGGCGGGTGCCCTCACCGAATTGGCCCAGCGGGAACTGCTGGTCGACGTGGACGGCCTCGCGACGCCCGCCGACCTCGACGCCCGCACCGGCGACCTCGCCCTCGACGGCCTCCTCGAACTCGTCGAGGAGTCCATGCCCCGCCCGTGGAAGACCTGGGTGACCCAGTACGCCAGGGTCACCCTCGACGCGGTGCGCGCACAGCTCGCCGCCGACGGCCTGCTGCGCGCCGGCAAGAAGAGGGTGCTCGGCCTCTTCCCGTCCGTGGAGTACGCCCTGGAAGGGGTACAGGTGGCGGAGGCGTTGCAGCAGGAGGTGCGGCAGGTGATCGCGGGCCCGGTGCCCGTCGCGGAGGTGTCCGACCGGGACGCGGCCCTCGCGGCCCTGGCCGCCGCGGCCGGACTGCGCACGGTGGTGACCCCTGAGGACCAGAAGCGCCGCAGGGAGCGCATCGAGGCGCTGACCGAGCGCAGCGGAGCCGCGGCGCCCGCGTTAAGGCACGTCGTCCGCGAGGTGCGCTCGGCGATGATCGTGGCGGTGACGGCAGCCGCTGCCACGGGCGTGGGCACCTGAGGCGCTGCGCCGCGCGTACACGTCGGATCTCTGCCAGCCAGGGCGCCGCGCCCAGTGGTTGGCTAGGCTCCATGAACCGTCATGACCTTCTGCGAGAGCAGGCTCTCGCCTTCCGCGCCCGCCACGTGCCCGGCCGTCCGATCGTCCTGCCGAACGCCTGGGACACGGCCAGTGCGCGGCTCGTCGAGCAGGCGGGCGCGACCGCCGTCGCCACCACAAGCGCCGGGCTCGCCTGGGCACTCGGCGCCGCCGACGGCGACCGGCTGTCCCATGACGACGCCCTCGCGGCGATCGCGCGGATCGCGGGCACAGTGGCCGTGCCCGTCAGCGCCGACATCGAGACCGGCTACGCGGACGACGCCGCGGGCGTCGGCGACACCATCAGGGCGGTGCTCGCCGCGGGCGCCGTCGGTGTGAACATCGAGGACGGCCTGTACGGCGGCGACGCCCCGCTGCGGCCGGCCGCCGAGCAGGCGGAACGTATCGCGGCAGCGAGGCAGGCCGCCGACGCGGCCGGCGTGCCGCTGTTCGTCAACGCCCGCGTGGACACCTATCTGCGGGGCGCCGGGGGACTGTCGGAGACCTTGGAGCGGGCCGCCGCCTACCTTGCCGCCGGGGCGGACGGCGTCTTCGTGCCCGGGGCCGTCGACCCAGGGATCGTGAAAGCGCTCGCCGAGGGCATCGACGGTCCGCTGAACGTGCTGGTCGGACCCGGCGCACCCGCCGTCGGTGAACTGGCCGCCCTCGGCGTCGCCCGGGTCAGCGCCGGGTCGGCACTCGCGCAGGCCGTGCACGGACTGGTCCACCGCGCCGCGCGGGAGCTGCTGGACGCGGGGACGTACGGGGAACTGGCCGGTGGGAGCGGCTACGAGGAGCTCAACGCGCTGCTGGGCAGGGGCCGTTGAATTCGCCGGGTGTGCCTGCGGCCGTTCGCGGCGACACCTGAGGGGCGAGCGTGGGGGATACGACGGACGTCGCGGCGCGGCCACGTCGGCTGGGTGCACGCTGTCGCCGAACCGCCGGCGCCGGCCGGATGCGCGCCTGGCCGGACGGCGCCGGGTTCAGCAGGCGTCCCGCATCAGCTCCGCGAGGTCGTGGTCCAGGTCCACCTGGAGGTGTTCCAGGCCGACGGGCACCAGCTCGGTGCTCCGCTGCAGAAAGTTCCGGACGTCGCTCGAGTGGATGTGCACCACGGCAGTGCCCTCCGGGGCGTGGAACTCCAGGACGGTGCGGTCGTAGCCGTACGGCCGCACCCGGACGTCGCCGTGGCCCTCCGGGCCCTCCAAGCCGGCGCTGAGGAGCTCGCGGGCGAAGGTCCAGCAGACCTCGACGCCCTCCAGGGTGGCCGGGGCGGGGAACGTCATCCGGACGGCGAACGGGTCGCGCCGGTCGTACTGGAGCGTGGCCGGAATGCTCGGCATCCGCGGTGCGGCGGCGACGAGACGGGCCTCCACGGGCTGCTCGATGACGGTGGACAACACCTTGCTCCCTTGTGACGGCTGGACGGACTTCGGGCGGATGGTGCACGGCATTTGAAGAGACGATGGAATCAGCCAATCCGTGCACAGGAAATGCGAGTGACCTCTGTCACCGGGTCCATGCCCGTGAGGTGATCCACAGGGGTTCGATGCGGTGGTCCCGCGGTCCGCGGGGTATTCGGGAGGACACCCGGTGCGCCGGCACGGTTCCCGCCGCGGGCCATCTGGACGGCGCCGGGGGAGTGGACTAGCTTCGCGCGCCATGACGGGCATGGGGAACACGAGGCGTTGGGGCCGGACGGTGGCCGTGGGACTCGCCGCGGCGGCGCTCGCCGCACTGGGGGTGGCACCCGCGCAGGCGCACGGAGGGCAGCGGCCGGCGCCGCACTGGCAACTCAAGGACACCGGCACGGACGTGCGCCTGCGCGGCCTGTCCGCGGCCGGCCGGGACACCGCCTGGCTGGCCGGATCCAAGGGCACCGTGCTACGCACCACCGACGGCGGCACTCACTGGCGGAACGTCTCCCCGCCGGGCACCGCGGACCTGGAGTTCCGGGACGTCGAGGCGTTCGACGCGCGGCGCGCCGTGGTCCTGGCCATCGGCGAGGGCGAGGCATCCCGGATCCTGCGCACCGAAGACGGCGGCGCGACCTGGACCGAGGCCTTCCGCAACACCGACACGAGGGCCTTCTACGACTGCCTCACCTTCTTCGACCGCCGTCATGGCCTCGCCATGAGCGACCCGGTCGACGGGAAGTTCCGCATTCTCTCCACCGGTGACGGTGGCCGTTCCTGGACAGTCCTGCCCGCTGCCGGGATGCCCGAAGCCCAGGACGGGGAGGCCGGATTCGCGGCCAGTGGCCAGTGTCTGGTCGCCTCCGGCCCGCACGACGTGTGGCTCGCCACGGGCGGCGGCGCACGCGCGCGTGTGCTGCACTCCGCCGACCGCGGACTGACCTGGACGGCCGCCGAGACACCGGTCCCGGCGGGCGATCCGGCGCGCGGCGTCTTCGCCCTCGCCTTCCGCGACCGCGCCCACGGCATCGCGGTCGGCGGCGACTACCGCGCCGACCAGCCGTCACCACAGGCGGCATCGGAGAGCGGCGACGGCGGCCGCACATGGAAGCCCGCCACCGAGCCGCCGCCCGCCTACCGCTCCGGCGTCACCTGGCTCCCGCACAGCCGTACGGCCGCGCTCGCCGTGGGCCCGACCGGTACGGACGTCACGACGGACGGCGGCCGCACCTGGAAAACCGTGGACACGGGGTCGTACGACACCGTGGACTGCGCCCCGGACCGGGGGTGCTGGGCCTCCGGCGAGAAGGGACGCGTGGCCCGGCTCGAGCCCTGACCGCGATTCCGGTGAGAACGGGTACTCGTCGGGACCCGGATCCGGAAGGGAATTGAAGGCTCCCCCGCCTGAGGGCGGGGGATTGCCGTCCGGCCTTGGGGCCGGACGCCCCTTGCGGGGCGCCTTCGGGCGTGTGTGGGGATTCCAGGCTCAGGCAGCCTTCCGGGCCAGCGGCCCGGAAGGTCTTACGCCCTCAGCACCTGCCGGGCACCAACCCGCCCGGACCAGCATCACGAACGCGGAATTCTTGTCCCGAGGGCGCACGGCTCCGCATCGCGTGCAGGTATACGTTCGCTCCGAGAGAGGCAGCGCGTGCTTGGTTCTCGCTCCGCACTCTGCGCACTCCAT
>NZ_JBSFJX010000150.1:0-19074 GCF_053598275.1 Streptomyces sp. NPDC001156
GCCAACGCCGCAGAGATCTTCCTCGAGGCACGACACCCGCGAAGCTTCGTCTCGCTCGAAGGAGCAGACCATCTCCTGACCGCACGAGGACAAGCTCAGCGAGCCGGCCACATCGTCAGCGCCTGGGCCGACCAGTACATCCACAGGCCCCGGCCCGGAGGAAAGACCTCTCAGATGATGGAGAGACCGCGCGGATAGGCGTGTGGTCAGGGTCGGCGGCTCGGGCGTTCGTCCCGGAGGTCAGTCGTCCATGCCTGCTGGATCAGGCTGCGCACGGTGATGGTCGTGTCGTCAAAGCCGAAGAGGTAGAAGGCGCCATGCCAGGCGTGGGTGCTGTAGGACTCTGTCGCCCGATTCACGGATGGCGTGTGTGTCTTCCCACAGAGCCTGGGGTCGAGGTGGAGGTCGGCCAAGTGGGTACGGCGGGTAGAACCGACGGGGCGCCCGGTGAGGCGTAGGTGTCCGCTCGTCGCGCTGGCGTTGGAGCGGTTCGCGGCTGCAGGCCGCTATCGACGGGGCGGATCGCACGCTTGCGAGGCTTGTGGATGCCCACCGCCCGAAGGCTGAGCGTGCGCAGCCCGGCCGGGCCGCTTCATCGGCCGGGCCGGGCTGGTGGCACCGAGGAGAGCCGAGGGTCAGGACGCGCTGCGGTAGGTGTTGGTGGCCCAGAGCGCGCCGCCGGCCGTCGGGCCGCCGCCGCTCTTGTAGACCACCAGGTTGCCATCGTTCTGCATGACCGCGTAGGCACCGGTATGGCCGTGGGTGCGGGTGCTCCAAAGTGCTCCGCCCGCGCTGGGGCCGCCGCCCTTGCGGTAGACGACGAGGTTTCCGTCACGCTGCATGACCGCGTAGGCACCGGGGTGCCCGGAGGTCCTGGTGGACCAGATGGCCGCGCTGTCCCGTTTGCGATACATGATGAGATTGCCGTCGTTCTGCATCACCAGGAAGGTGCGCTGCCCCTGCGTCCACCAGGCGGCCTGCAACGTCTGGCCGGGGCGGATGGTCTGCGAGTGCCCGTATGTACCGCTGGCCCACAGCGTGTCGGTCGAGGAGGTGCCGGCCTGGCGGTAGACGACGAGGTTCCCGTCGTCCTGGAGGTCGGCGTACGCACCGAGGTGGCCGTAGGTGTGTGTGGACCACAGCGCGCCGCCGGTCGCCGCGCCGCCGCTTTGGCTGTAGACCACCAGGTTGCCGTCGTTCTGCATGACCGCGTAGGCGCCGGTATGGCCGGAGGTGCCGCTGGACCACACCGCCGGCGGCCTGCTGCCACCAGACTTGAGGTAGGCCACCAGGTTGCCGTCGGTCTGCATGACCAGACGCATGCTGCTGCTCGTGATGTTCTGCCCCGGATTCAGGCGCTGGCCCGGCAGCATGAGGTGTCCGGACGCGGTGGAGGCGGGGATGTGCGGGTCGACGATGTGGATGTCGTCTTGCGCGTCGAGGTAGGCGATCCCGCCACCGCTGTACCTGTCCACCGCCCACGTCGCACGCCGGTCGTCCGCGAGGTGACCGGCCGGTAGATCGGTCAGTTCGCTGGTGACGGCCTCGCCGGTGTGGACGTCGGTCAACTCCAGTTTTCCGGCGGTCCTGTCGTGCTCGACGACGTAGCCGTCGCCGAGTTGCGTGGGCCCCGAGGACGGGACAGAGACCTCGGTGTGCTTGGTCAGGTCGTAGACGCCCGCCGGGCCGGAGGAACCGCACGACCAGTAGATCCACCGGCCGGCGGCGGCCTGCAGCTCACTGGGGACGCACGGAGCTCCGGTGTCGACGGTACGTGTCGTCTTCCGGCTCGTCAGTTCGATGGCGCTGATCGATCCGGCGGTGGGATTCGCGACCCACAGAGTGGACTCCGACAGGGCCGCCGCAGTGACCGGGCGCGTGAAGAGCACCTTCGAGGTGCTGCTCAACGTGGTGTCACCGATGTACTGCTCCCCGGTAGAGCTGCTGTCGTAGACGACATACCGGCCGTCAGAGTCGACGAGCGTGCCACCCGTCGCGCCGGGAGTCACCTCGGAGAACGTAGTGCTGCCCTGGACCGCCACCTGGTCCCCGCCCACAAGCTGCGCGATGCGGCCGTCACCGGTACCAATCTGCGGTGTGCAGTAATCGGCCGAGGCGCAGTCGCTCGGCTGGTGGGCTGTCCCGAGCGCCGTGTGCGCCCCGTACGCCGGCGAGCCTCCGAGCTGGATCGTCCTCGTGAACACGTCCCCGCCTGGGTCCCCGCCGTTCTCGATCGTGGCGAGTTGGCCGCCCGCCAGGGATATTCCACCGATGGGTGCGGGACCGGCTGGATCGGGGTACACAACGGTCTGCGTCGGCGCTCCATCCGGGACCGATGTCACCTGGCGGACGCCCCAGTCGGTCTCCGAAGAACCGCCCAGCGCGAGAGCGCCATTGGCTCCGGGAACGAGCGTGTCCGTCCGCACATGGTCGATGACCAGGGTCGGGGTTCCACCGGTGAGCGGCATCTCGTACAGGGCGCCGCCCAGCTTCTCGTCGGTCGGGCCCGGGTAGCTGCCCCAGTCGTAGGTGATCAGCAGCCTGTCGCCGACGATGGCGAGTTGACGCACATTCATGAGCCTCGTCTTGGATGCGGGGCTGGTCGTCAGGGGAATCTGGACGGCGGTCTCGGACCCGGTGACGTCGGATCGTGACAGCAGATGAAGACTCGTTTGGCCTGCCAGATACCACCCGACGTACTTGTCTGTCAGCACCCCATCGGCATCACGGGGCACGGAGCCGAACACCTGGTGGACCTGACCGCTCGCCAGGTCCACCAGGCCAAGCCTCCAGCTGGTGGAGTCGTAGTACTTCATCAGCACGGCGTTCGCGTCACCGGCCATCACAGACGCGTCCGTCAGGCCGGTGACAGGGGTGTCCGTCAGCGGCCCGCTCGCCATGCTGAGGACGTGCAGGGAAACGGTACCGTCCGCGGCCTTGGAGGAAGTGAGGACATGTGACCCGAAAGTACCCACGTAGATCTGGCCACTGGGAAAGGTCATCGTGGTCGTCGTACCCGCGTCCATGTCCTGAAGCTGAACACCGACGCGGGGGTTGATCACAGTGGCCACGATGTCCGAACCCGCTCCCGATCCCCCGGGAAACGAGTAATGAGTCCCGGGCACGGAAATGCCGGGACCTCCCGAATACGGTGTCCAGACGTCGGTGGACTTCCCCGACGGCCGGTGCAGGAACCCACCCGATCCCGCGAACTTAAGCAGGTCCTGTGGCGGGTTGTAGTCCATGGCTGCGGGAATGACCACCTCTGTCGCCGTGCCCGCGAGAGCCGCGGGCGCCGCGAAGCAAGCGAACCCCGAGGCCATGGCGCATGCGGCAGCCACGGCGATCGAGCCACGTATGAGCGGGCGCTGAGCCACCCGTGTCCTCCAGTACAGAGTGAACAAGCGTTGCAGAGCGTCACCCGGGGACGAAAAGGCAAGAAGCGCCTGCTTTTTGACTCCTGGTCCCCCGATGCAATGAAAAACCAAAAGAGAGTAGCCCGGCCCAACGATCACGTGGAAGGCGTGAAGTTCCACCAAGCGGTAAAGACTTCCTGATGGAGAAGAGCAGTCACTGAACCTCTTTCATCTCTACAGCGCAGGATGAAAACGGTTTACTCGCTTCCGTTTCGCGCTGTCCCCGCTGGCCGGCTGGGCAGGGCTTCGACGAAGTCGAGTGGTGTCCGGTTCGTGACGACATGCCGGCTGACGAAGCTCTGGGAAGGTGACAGACACGGGCTTCCAAGATCATTAAGCTCTCGACGCCCCCGTGACCTGCCTGGAAGACCGTGCCTGCTGAAGCAGCATCGCCGATCCCGCCTGCCCTCGGCCGACTTCGTGAGCCTCCCGAGGTAGTGCCCGGGAAAGTCCCGGACCTGCTTGAGCAGCTTGTCGAGGTGCCCGACCCCCGCAATCCGCGCGGAGTGCGTCACGGTCTTGTCGGCGGGCTGACTCTGGCCGCCTGTGTGGTGCTGGCGGGGGCGACCTCGCTGCCGGCGATCGGCGAATGGATCGCCGACGCTCCGGTGCACATCTTGGAGCACGTCGGCGTGCACCCCGATCCGCTGTTCCCGAAACGGTTCTTCCCTGCGAAGACAACGGTTCGCAGGCTGCCGGCCGGATGGACGGCGACGCCCTGGACCGAGCGGTCGGCCGCTGGCTCACGGACCGCCGCAGCCGCTGCGAGGGCAAGCTGCGCGGCCCGGCGGTCGACGGGAAGAGCCTGCGCAGCGCCGCCAGGACCGCAGGCCGCAAGATCCACCTGCTCGCCGCCCTCGACCACACCAGCGGCCTGACCGATCGTCAAGGGCAAACAGAGGTGCACGGTCTTGTCGATGCGGCCCTACTCGGCGAACGCAGCGCCCAGCGCTGGGTGGTCGGACCCAGGGCCGGCCGAACGGAATACCGCCGGCTGATCACGCAGTGACGGACGGAGCGGCGATGATTCGGCTGCCTCGGCGAACACTGCGGCCGGTCGACCGCGGACCAGATCGGCCGACCGCCGGAATCCGGCATGGCCGACCGCTGCTTGGCCGGCGGCAGGGACGACGCGCAGCGCGAGGATCCGGACGCTACTCGGACGTAAAGGTGAGGCCGGCCGGGGGTACGGCGGTCCCCCGGGCGGCGTCGGTCTCGTCAGGAGCCGCTGCGCCGGTCTCCGTCGTCGGTGCGTACAGAGCCCGATCGCGTCGCGTCCGGCGCCGTGACCGTCGTGAACGGCAGCACCAGCCGGGAGGGGTGCGCGGCGTCGCGGTAGATCTTGTGGGTGACGGGGTGGCCCACCGGCAGGTGGAAGGCGTCCGGCGGCAGCAGCGCGTTGTGCGCGTCGGCCAGCGGCTCGTCGTTCGACAGTTCCACCACCAGGCGGTGCCCCGGCTGGTGGTGGCCGCGAACGGGTACAGCCGCAGCACGTACTCCTCGATCTTCCCGGGCTCCACCGGCACCGCCGGGGTGTGCGGGTGGTAAGGGTTGCCCTCGGTGGTGCGCTTCTCGTCGACCTCTCGGTGGGACGCCTGGCGCATCCCGAGACCTACGCTGCTTGACCAGCAGCGAGCGGTGACCGTGGGAAGGAGTGTGCAGCCCACGCCGACGGTGCGGCGCCTCGCGACATGCACTCCCCCGCACCCGCCGTCGCGATCGAAATCAGCGGCTTGCCGTCCTTGTGGACCCTCTTGTGTGCGTCACCGTTTCTCGGTCAGCCACTCAGCCAGGACAGCTGCCTGGCTGTGATCCACGTCCTTGGTGGCGGTCAACAGCAAGAGCTTGTCGTGCGCCGCCAGGTCACGCAGATGCTCGGCCGCCTCACGGTGCCCCGCATCACGCAGTTCCGCCACATAGCGACGACGGAATTCGGGGAAGCGACTGGTCTCATGGCCATACCACTTGCGTAGTTCGCTCGACGGGGCGACATCACGCAGCCACTCATCCAGATGCGCGTCCTCCTTGCGCATGCCCCGTGGCCACACCCGGTCGACAAGTACGCGCTTCCCGTCCTGCGGCGAGGTCTCCTCGTAGACTCTGCGGCAGGTGATCTGTTTGACCATAAGAGTGCCCTCCAGATCGGTCGGCCGGCCTGGCCGCACGGGCGGACAGATCTGCCTCCGCGGCGAAGCGGATGTTTCCCGACTCGCCCATTTTATCGGAGGCTCGTCATGCGAACCGGGTCAAGATTCCCCCCGGTCAGTCACCACAATCCTCCGGTGAGGGCGGCGGCCGGCACGGCGTATTGACGAGGAGCACGGTATGGACGGCAAACGCGGAGTCACACGACCTGCCCGCAGGGGCTGCTCCCCGGATGAGTTCACTGGGCGAACTCAAGCGCAGAACGTTCCAGGACTGGGAGTACTGGGCACGGCCGGTGCCCGGCTTCGGCCCGGCGGACGCATCGTCGGTCTGGCCCGCATGGCGGCAACCACACCGGGCGCATCTTCACCGGTGACCCGTCCGGCGACGCACTGCACGCCGCCCTGTACGACATCGGGCTGGCCTCGCAATCGACCGCCACGCACCGGATGGCAGGCAACTCAAGCTGCGACATCCGCGAAAACTAATAAGCCGTCACCCGACTGCTAGGCAGCAGCGGCCGATGCGGCCCATGATCTGGCCAGGGTCATCGTGCAACGCATCCGCACAGCCAATCCCGAGGGGGAATACCCATTTTACGGGGCCCTGGGCATCACCATCAGCCACGGAACGCAATGAGGCGCAAGAGCCGTCCTCGGCACAGCCACACTCGCCCCCGGGCGAGGGCCTCGCCCCCGGGCGAGGGCCTCGCCCGTCCCGGCGTGCGCCCTTCGCAACAACGCTCCTGCAGGGCTACGGCATGCGCCTGATCAAACCGTAGCGAAACGGCTACGTTGGGCTACCCCTGTAGGCTGCCGCAGGTTCACCCGCACGCCGACACGCTTCCGGCCGCACCACCGGAAGTCCGCACCCCAGGGTGGGACAGGGTCGAAAGCACGACGTACGCTGCCACTGCACGACCCCCACGGGGACCCGGCTGCGGCCGGTGACCGAGCGCATCGGAGGCGATTGCCCTGCTCACGTTGGATCTGCACCCGATCTTCCGCAACAACCGCGACATCGACGTCGCACTGCGCCAGACCCTGTTCAAGGCCGCCGCTACTGGGGTCGACGTCGTGCAGATCATCCCAGGCAAGGGGACGGGCCAGCTGAAGAAGCGGGTGCTGGCCGTGCTGGCGCAGAAGCACATCAAGAAGCTCTACGTGCGCGTGGAGACCGACGCGACCAACGCCGGCCGGGTCCTGGTCCACCTTCGATGACTCCGCCGTCGGACGCGACGGGCACCGTGCAATGTCATCCATACAGCTCCAGTTGGGCCCTACCGCCAAGCCCTGCCCCTCAGCGACGGGGCAAGTTGACGATGGAAACTCCTCGTTGAGAATCAGGACGCCACTGTGCGGTAGAAGAACATCTCTCGAGTGTCAGGCGCGGAGTCCCATCCCTGCGCGAAGGCGAGTGTGCCGTTCAGACTGGTAAGCCCTCCCCAGGCCAGGGAGCCACCTCGGTTGAGGGCTCGCTGAGTGAAGGGTGAATTTCTGGAAAATAGGCCCTGTGCGGCGGCGAAATCACCGTTCTCGTCGCTGTAGAAGAAGTCCAGGACCAGATCGTGCGACTCGTCATGCTCGGTGACGGCGCAGGCGACCTCGTAGAGCGTGCCGCCGAGTTCGGTCAGGTCAAGATACTTCTGCGACTCGAAGGTCCAGTTGATCATGTCCGTCGACCGGCCCACGTAGCGGATTCCGTTACAGCCCTCCGACAAGTACATGAGGTACTGTCCGTCGATCTTCACGGCCTCACCGTTCGGATTGCGAGGGATGACCGCGCCTTTCGCCCACAGCCTGGAGACTTCGTACGGCACGGTAAGGCCGAGTTTCTCCCAGTGCAGTAGATCGTCCGACACAGCTACGTTGATATCGCACCCCAATGTCTCCACTGGGTATCCGGGCGACGGGTATTCCGATTGCTCCTGGGAGCCGGCTACTGCCCAGATTCCGTTGTAAAACATGAAATAGCGACCTTCGGCCGCGTAGACCTTTGGGTCTTCACAACTCAGCAGCTCATTTGTCCCTGGTTGGGAAGATGATGGGGTTGTCTGCGAAATCCGCCCACCCTGATCCGTCGTTGATTGCAAGCCCGATTCGGCTGGCGGTCGATTCCTTCCGCGGCGAGGCACGGTAGAAAAGATGGAGCGACGAGTCCTTGAAGATCAAAGACGGATTGAATATCGAACTCGAGGTCCAGCCGATTCCGGTCGGATCGTTCCACTGGCCGGTGGGGCGAAATGTGAGCGAGTCATCCTTTGTAAACGGCCCCAGCACCCATGCGGGGCGAGAGCTGTAACTGGCCGAGAATTGATCCGTCGAGATCACGGCGGTCAGCGGGTTATCGAAGGCGAGTGCGTCTGAATAGGCCGCCGCGAGTTCCTTCCGCGAGAGTGGAATCATGATCCGTTCTTCCTGTCAGGAACGGGCCTTAAGGAGACAGTACTCCAGCGGCTCATCGTTCGCAGGAACGCTATGGGGACTGAACAACGTTGTCCCGATCTGGGATTTGTGCGACTGACACGGCGGCTATAGGGCGTGACCTGTAGTGTGCCGCCGTTTGTCAGCGGAGGCGGGGTGGCCGCGGGTAACGACACGGCCGCCCTGCGCCTGCCGACAACTCATCCTGTCGGGCTCGGAAAGTCATCGCTGCCGGTGGCGGGGGTAGTGCGGCGCCTCGAGCCCACCTCACCCTCCTCGCCGCGCAGGGCACGCCCGCGGCGAGGATCGCCCGGGCGGCGTTCACCAGCGGCGACCGGGGCATGATGTGATCCACACCTTCAACACCGACGACATCGGCTCCCTTTACCAGAAGCACGAGTGCGGCCGGCCGGAGACGTTCACGTGACCCGAACGCCGCGAGATCAAGAAAATCGCCAAGTCCAGAGGCCCGAGCACAGCCTCCCGATCTCCGCCTGAAGGCCAAGATCACCTCACACTCACCGCCAAGGCGCCAAAACGCTCTGCGGCTGTGAACGTCAGAGCCGTGGCGTACCTCACGTCGGAGGGGGCGCGGCCGGCCTGCCGGGTACGCAAAGCCGCAGGTCACATTGGCACTTCGGGCAGGTTCTGTGCGGCGTCACCAGCGCGTCCTGTGACCTGGCCGACTTCAATAAATCGACTTGTCGATTTAGATTCCTCCAGCGCATATGCGTTACGGGCCCGTCAACCGACGAGCCGCCCAGGGGCCCTTCGCCCTGGAGAGGAGCCGCTATGCCAGGCGTCCCCCCGCAGCGTGGCGAGTCCACGCGGCTGCGTACGATCCACAAGCCCGCCCCACGGCAGTACCGGGTCGTGCACGGCCACCGCTGGGCCTTCCGCTTGGCGGGCAAAGGTCCGGCTGTACTGCTGATCCATGGCATCGGTGACTCGTCCGACACCTGGGCCAACCTGATCCCCGAGCTGGCCCGGCACCACACGGTCATCGCCCCGGACCTGTTGGGCCACGGCGCCTCCGACAAGCCACGCGGCGACTACTCAGTCCCCGCCTACGCCAACGGCATGCGGGACCTGCTGGGAGTGCTGGGCATCGACAAGGTGACGCTTGTCGGACACTCCCTCGGCGGTGGTGTGGCCATGCAGTTCGCATACCAATTCCCAGACCGGACCGAGCGGCTGGCGCTGGTGAGCACCGGCGGGGTGGGCCGCGCTGTCACTCCGGCGCTGCGCCTGGCCTCGCTGCCCGGGGCCCATCTGGCTCTGGCCTCGCTGCGGCTTCCGATGGTACGGACGCAGACCGCCATCGTGATCCGGCTGCTGCAGCTGCTCGATACCGGGCTCGGCGTGGACGCCCCGGACCTGCTGCGACTGGTGGACGCGCTGCCCGACTCGGCCTCCCGCGATGCGTTCATCCGCACGCTGCGCGCGGTGGTCGACTGGCGCGGTCAGGTGGTGACCATGCTTGACCGCTGCTATCTCACCGCCGGAATGCCGACCCTGCTGGTCTGGGGATCCCGCGACCAGGTGGTGCCCGCCCAGCACGCCGAGATGGCGCACGCGGCCATGCCCGGCAGCCGCCTGGAGATCTTCGAAGACTCGGGGCACTTTCCGTTCCACACAGATCCGCAACGCTTCCTGGCCGTGCTGGAGAGCTTCATCGCGACGACAGAGCCTGTCAGCCGAAGTGCGGAGGAATGGCGAGAGCTGCTGCGCTCCGAAGGCCGCTGACGCAAGGGCGGCGCCGACTCACCCTCCAGAACCTCCGCACCCGCCGCAAGACGACACCCGGACGCACCTATCTCCTGGCCGGATTCCTGTCCTGCGGCGTCTGCGGGCGGCGCATGGAATCCCACTGGATCCACCACCGGCCCGGCTACCCGTGCCGCCACGGCCACACCAGTGCCACCCGCCCCGACCCCGGTCGCTCACCCAACGCCTACCTGCGCGAAGTCCGTGTCCTGCCGCACCTGCCAGCCCTACACCTGGCGAGCTGCTTCATCGGCAGGTGCCCGCCCTCGCCGTCGTGCTGGCGGCTGAGCACGTCGAGCAACGAGTACTCCCGCACGCTCAGTTGGGCCCGGACTGCAGGGCGCGCTCGATGTGCGCCTCGATCCTGCCGCAAAGGAGGTAGAGGGCCGCCCATCCATTGGCAAGGGCGGTCAGCGCCGGATCCGTGGCGGTCATGGGCCCAGGTCTCCTTCCGGATATGCCTGAAGTCCAGGACAAGCCCTTCTCGGAAATACCAGCTATAGCCTTTATAAGGCTTGCGCAAGCAATTGTCCGCTCCGGGACCGGGCGAAGCGGCGGCGAGGTGCAGGCTCCGCCGCCCTACCGAAGAATCGTTTCCATCTGGTCCCTCGTCATAACCGATCCGCCGCTCCGGGCAGCTTCCACTCGCCATGGGCCGATCCTGGCCGTCCCGAGGTCCGGTCGGACGCCGGTGCGGCGCAGGCGCGTTCAGACGAGGCCCGCCGCCCATGGTCCGCC
Organism: Streptomyces sp. NPDC001156; assembly: GCF_053598275.1. Taxonomy (NCBI): domain Bacteria; kingdom Bacillati; phylum Actinomycetota; class Actinomycetes; order Kitasatosporales; family Streptomycetaceae; genus Streptomyces; species Streptomyces sp. NPDC001156. The sequence goes on from NZ_JBSFJX010000150.1 coordinate 10,490, forward strand.
ACCGCTTTTGGAGAGGTGCTTGCCCGATGAAGATCGATCTCAGTGGACGTACCGCGCTGGTCACCGGTTCGACCGCGGGAATTGGCGAGGCGACCGCGCAGGCGCTCGCCTCCGCCGGGGCCGATGTCGTGGTCAACGGTCGCAACGCCGACCGTGTCGCTGAGACGGTGGAGCGGCTCGGCGGACGCGGTGTCACAGCCGATGTCGGGACGGCCGAAGGGGCGGCCGATCTGATGCGGCAGTTGCCCGATGTCGACATCCTGGTCAATAACACCGGCATCTTTGAGACCAGGCCCGTGTTCGAGATCCCCGACGCGGACTGGCTGCGCCTCTACGAGGTCAACGTGCTCTCCGGCGTGCGGCTGGCGCGCCACTACGCACCACGGATGGTCGGGCGGGGGTGGGGCCGCGTGATCTTCGTCAGCAGCGAGGCGGGCGTGCAGACGCCGACGGACATGACCCACTACGGGATGACCAAGACGGCGCAACTGGCTGTGTCTCGCGGCATGGCCCAGGATGTCGCCGGCACCGGGGTCACGGTGAATTGCGTGCTGCCCGGGCCGACGATGAGTGACGGCGTGCTGGCCATGTTCGACGAGCTCTATCCCGGTCTCGACCCCAGCGAGCAGGAACGGCGCTACCTGGCCGAGAACCGTGCGTCCGCGTCCCTACTCAAACGCCTGATCCGCCCCCACGAGGTGGCCAGCATGATCACCTACGTGGCGTCGGAGCAGGCCTCGGCGACCACGGGCAGGGCGCTCGGCGTCGATGGCGGCCTCGTCCCCACGATCCTCCCCTGAGGCGCGGGCGCCCGGCGTGGAGCCGATACCCCTTGTCGGGCGGCTCGCACCCTACGCGCCCGCCGGGTAATCCACGGTGCCCGTGTGGTTCCTCTTCACGATGCGCTTCGGCCGGGAGCCCGGCGACTCGCGCAGCGTCCCCGCGGGATGCAGCGGGCCCCGTCGTCGACGCGGGCGGGCGGTCATCGTGCGGACACCTTCGGCTTGCCGGCCCGTCCGACCGCAGCGAAGTTGTCAGTGGGCCACCTTCGCCCGCCCCAAGTGACCGCTGTACCCAAATCGATCAGATCACCCGGCCGGGACCCTCTTTGCATTATGCGGCGTCTGCAACTATTGTTTACGCGTGTAAGGCGCTCATGCATTAATTGACGCCACACCCTGGCCCCGACCCGACAGGGGACCGTCGTACATCCAGTGCCACGGCACCGCCAGCAGGGCAGCCACCCACAGAGACACCCGATCCCCCTCCCGTGTCTCCCCCGTGTCAGGGACGCCCCCCAACGCGGAGACATCAATCGAAAAGGCACCATCATGTCCCTCAAGGAAATCCTTCCCGGCCGGCTCGGTTTCGGTACGGCTCCTCTCGGCAACATGTTCCGCGCGATCCCCGACGAGGAGGCCCGTGCCACGGTCGAGGCCGCCTGGGACCAGGGCATCCGCTACTACGACACCGCTCCCTTCTACGGGGCCGGCCTCTCCGAGGAGCGCCTCGGCAAGGTCATCTCCACCAAGCCCCGCGACGCCTACGTCCTGTCGACCAAGGTCGGCCGGGTCATCCTCGACGAGTTGGAGGAGGGCGCCCGCGACCTCGGCGATAAGGGCGGGATCTTCGAACACGGCAACCCGAACAAGATCGTCCACGAGTGGACCGCCGAGGCCACCGAGCGCTCCATCGAGGGCAGCCTGAAACGCCTCGGCGTCGACCGCCTGGACATCGTCTGGGTCCACGACATCGCACAGGACTTCCACGGCGACCTGTGGCTGCAGAAGTACGAAGAGGCCCGCACCGGAGCCTTCCGCGTGCTGTCCCGGCTGCGCGACGAAGGCGTCATCAAGGCATGGGGCCTGGGCGTCAACCGCACCGAGCCCATCGAACTGACCCTCGCCCTCGACGAGCCGCAGCCGGACGGATTCCTCCTCGCCGGCCGCTACACCCTCCTCGACCACGAGCACGCCCTGCAGCGCCTGCTGCCCATGGCGCAGGAGCAGAACGTCGGCATGGTCGTCGGCGGGCCCTACAGCTCCGGCATCCTCGCCGGCGGCGCCCACTTCGAGTACCAGCAGGCCCCGCCTCAGATCATCGAGCGCGTCGGGAAGCTCAAGGCACTCGCCGAGAAGCACGGCATCAGCATCAAGGCCGCCGCTCTCCAGTTCTCCCTCGCCCACCCGGTCGCCGCCGCCGTCATCCCCGGCGCCACCCGCCCCAGCCGCATCGCCGAGGACATCGCCGCCCTCGACGAGAACATCCCGGCCGCGTTCTGGCACGACCTGCGCGCCGCCAATCTCGTCAGCCCCGCGGCCCCCCTCCCCAACGGCGCCTGACCCCACCCCCGAAGCCCTCACGCCAGCACCAGAAGGAGAAAGATCTTGGCCTCCACCTCCGTCAGCCGCATAGTGCCCGCCTCCCCTAACAAGGTCTGGAGCCTCATCGGCGGCTTTGACGCCCTGCCCGACTGGCTCCCCTACATCGCCGAGAGCACCCCGCTCGAAGGCGGCCGGGTTCGCCGACTGAAGAACCCCGAGGGCGAGGTCATCATCGAGCGCCTCGTAGACTTCAACGAGACCGAACGCCACTACAGCTACGCCATCCTCCAGGCCCCGTTCCCCGTCAACGGCTACGTCTCCACCATCCGGGTCCACACGATTCCCGGCCGGGACGACATCGCCGAGGTTCAGTGGTCCGGACGCTTCAACCCCGACAACGCCACCGACGACGAAGTCGTCGACCTCTTCACCGGCATCTACCGCGACGGCCTCGACGCCCTCCACAAGACCCTCGCGGCCTGACGCCGACCTGGCCTTGCTTCGCGATCATCCCGAGGTCATCGGCCGTGTCGCCTCCCCCGCCGCCCTCGGCGCCCTGCGCCGCTGCCCGCAAGGTCGCCTGGCTGCGAGTCGACGAGACCCGCAGCGGCATCCCCGCCGCCCCCGCCAGTGGACGCGAACTGCCCGGCCTGGTCCTGGACAGAGTTCCAGGAAGGTCTGCAGGCCCGCACCCGCAGGACGCTCGGCGCGAGCAGTTCGGGCGCCGGGAATCGCGCGGCGGGGGTGCGCAGGGCGGGGTTCGCCGACGCCAGGTCGAACCAACCGGCGGGCAGACAGCGTGAGAAGAACGAGGGATCGCCTGCGTGCACGCGCAGCACGTAGACCGTGAACAGCACCTGGTTGGTGTAGAACAGTCCGGTCACCAGCGCCAGCCCGGCGGCGGGTGAGACGGAGCGGTCCGCCGCGGCCGGCGGGCTGGGCCAGGACACGCGGGGCGATCGCGAGGGCCGAGACGGCCGACGCGACCACCACCACGTCCACGAGTACCCGCACGTTCATCACCCGTGCAGGTACCTGCTGGAAGCGTGCTGTGTCGGTCAGTGGACCGTCTGCGCCGCCTCCTCGATGATGTGGGTGACGGCGTCCGGGTGGGACACGCTCACAGCGTGGGAGGACTGGATCTTCTCGATGTGTGCATGGGCGCGCTTGGCCATGTAGACCTGAAGCTTCAGGGGGATGATCCGGTCATTGGTGCCCACCAGGGCCCAGGAAGGGATGGTCTTCCAGGCAGGCTCACCAGAAGGTTCGTTAAGGGCAGTGCCGGTCCCGGGACGCTGGGTGACCGCCATCAGGTCAGCGGTTTTCGCGGGGACATCCGCACCGAACGCCTGGTGGAACTTGGGCTGGTCGATGTAGAGGTCGACGTCCTTGGAGCCGTCGGGGTTGGTGATCGGGACGGGACGAAGAACCTGGCCGATGACGCTGCCCGGGAACTTGCTCGCCAGATCATTGGCGCTCTCGCCCTTGTCGGGGAGGAAGGCGTCGGCGTACACCAGTGCCTTGACCTTGTCGGAGCCGTAGGCGGCGTTGCTGATCACCGCTCCGCCGTAGGAGTGCGCGGCAAGAACCACCGGCCCGTCAATGCTGGCCAGCACGTTCTTGACGGAGGCGGCGTCGCTGCTGAGACCCCGCAGCGGGTTGGCCGCGGCCACCACCGGGTAGCCGTCCTTTTCCAGCCTCTTGATGACGCCGTTCCAACTGGAGGAGTCGGCGAACGCCCCGTGGACGAGTACGACGGTCGGCTTGACGCTCTGCGAGTGAGTGGCCTTGGCTGCGCTCGCCGAACCGGCCGTCGTAGCGAAAAGGCCGGCGGAGACCGTTGCCGTGGCCATGAGGGCGAGCGGTGTGCGGGCACGTCGGTAAAGCGAATGACGGGACATGAGAAGTCCTTTCGAGGCAGAGATTTCAGCCGTGCCCGGACAGATGGACATGGCCGCGGTTGCGGCAGGATGCTGCCGCACGTCATGGCGAGGCCTTTGGGGGCTTGTCAGGAACCGGCTACGGCCGAGCATCGACTCGGCTCGGTGCATCGATCAACCTCTCTGCGCGCGGGTTAGTCGGGTGCCGAGCGACCGTGCTGATCGGTTCGCCCACAGTGCTCATCGGGTCTGCGGGGTCGATGAACAGCGGAGAAAACGGATGATCGCTGTTCCCGTAGTGCTTCGCTAATCGCGGGACCGGTGGGTGGGCCCGGAGTTCAGCGGTTCGCGGCGCGGGGCCGCGGCGTACGGGAACCGCATCGGCTCTGGCCGCCGACCAGTTCTCCGAGACATTGCATCGCAGCAGGTCAGGGTCACCTGACGAAGGATCGGTGTTCGGTGCGCGCGAGCGTAAGGCGGTGGGGGTATCCCAGGGACGAAGTCGGGGAAAGGGCCGCCCGGGTACTGGACGTACGTGGGCGCTCCCAACTACGCAGTGGGGGCGCGTGCCGGGCGTCGTGACACCCCGGGGAAACCCGTTACAGGCACTACGCCTGCAAACCCACGCGCGCGAGCACCGAGGTGGTGAACAGCTTCAAAGCTGCTGGTCCTTCAGGTGCCGCGGTTGAATAGCGCAGTACGCTCAGTTGCTGCGGAAGGCTGTGCGAAGAGCACGAATGGCGTGCTCAATCGCGGCAGTTGTGGCCTGCGTGGGCCGAAGGGGATTGAGCATCAGGAAGTCGTGGATGATCCCGTTGTAACGGATGCTCGTAGTTGGAACACCGGCTTGGGTCAGCTTGCGGGCATAAGCCTCACCTTCGTCCCGCAGAACGTCGTTCTCGTCGACGATGACGAGCGCCGGCGGCAGGCCCTGCAACTCCTCCAGGCTTGCCCTCAGCGGCGAGACGGTGATCTCCGCCCGCTGGGCGGGATCGGTGGTGTAGCAGTCCCAGAACCAGGCCATACCCTTCGCTGTGAGGAAGGGCCCATCCGCGAACTCACCGTAGCTCTCGGTGTCCTGGGCCGCGTCCGTGACGGGGTAATACAGCGACTGGTGCACGAAGGTCACGTCGCCGCGCTGCTTGGCCATGAGGGCCAGCGCGGCAGTCATGTTGCCACCGACGGAGTCGCCGGCAACAGCCAGGCGGGAGGCGTCCAGGCCTTCCTCGGCACCCTTCTCGGTGATCCATCGAGCAGTCGCGTATCCCTGCTCGATGGCGACCGGGTACTTGGCCTCCGGCGACCGGTCGTACTCGACGAACACAACGGCGGCATTCGCCCCGACAGCCAGATCACGCACCAGACGGTCATGAGTGCCGGCGTTGCCGAGGACCCAGCCGCCGCCATGCATATAGAGGACGACCGGCAGCGTGCCCTGGCTACCGACAGGCTTGACGATGCGTACCCGCACATCGCCCACCTCGGCGGGTATTGTGATCCACTTCTCCTCGACGTCCGGCTTCGCCACCGGCGCTGCCTGCAGGTCGTCCAGGACCTTCCGTGCACCCTCCGGACCGAGTTCGTACAGGAACGGCGGGTTGGCCGTCGCGTCCGCGATCTCCTGCGCTGCAGCCTCAAGTACGGGCTTTGTCATCACTACACTCCTTGGATCGGCAGGCTCTCTCCTGCTCAGAGTTATGACAAAGCTCCGGCTGAAAGCGTGACATGCGCCGAAGACCAAGGCAGGCGGTAGCGATGTCCAGATCATGGCGCACACGGCTATGGGGGCACTGAATGATTCGTTGCGCCGCCCCTCCGAGAGCCGAGCGCTCAGCACGGTATCCGACACGAGCCAAGGGTCGCGTGGCAACAGTGCGTTCCGCTCCAGGCCGTGGCCACCTCACCCAACGCGGTGTGGCAGCCCAGTCCTGGGCGGAAACCGTGGGAGCGGTCGGAGAACTGGACGTCGTAGTACGCCTCAAGAAGCAGACGCACGACTTCAGCGACCAGCTTGTCCGACCAGGTCGTCACGCCCAGCGGGCGCCACTTCCCGTTCTTCTTCGGGATGCAGACCCGTCCGGCCGGTGACCATCGGTACGGCTCCGAGCGTAATGCCCCGATGATCGTGCCGATCTTGGCCAGGGACATGCCGTCCACGGTCTCCTGGGTCACCCCGGGCGTCATCGCAACCAGCTCGCAACTCCCGCGATTACTAAGGGCGCTCCGCCACCGTGGGGCTCGCGCCCGGTAGGTAATCCCGTGGTTCGTCCTCGCTGTACGTATCGAGCACGACGTAGGCCGCCCACTGATCTCCTATGCCACCCTCGCCGGGCGGTGGCCGTCGCCGTGGAGGCTGCCGGGCCGGCACAACCATCGAGAGAGCCCGAACTCGCCCCGCGTGGTGACCGTGGTCGCCAAGTAATGAATGGCGTCCTTACCGACTTCGCCGTGATTCGGCGCGGTGTCCGCCGGACGGAAACCAGCGCTGGCCTCTCCGCCCTCTCCTCAATACACCTGTTCCGGGTACGACATATTTACCATCCCCTATGTATGTTGGATCCACGACGATAGAACGATGTACTGATGGGGAGTGCACAGGCCGCTTCGGCGTTCGCCGGCCGACGGCCTTACCTGATCTCCCCGGTCTGCTGACGACCATGCTCCAGTGACGCCCTGCGCCGATGCGGAGGTGCGGCAAGAGCCCTTCGCCCGGTCATCGGCTGAACAATTCGAAGACGACGGCCGGCTTCCCGCCGAACCGGGCACTGTGCGCGCTGGTGCTGTCCGTCAGGAAGCGGCGTACGTATGTCTCGGGATCCTCGTCGGTCAATGTCTCGATGTATGCGCGATGCTCGAGCAGCGACAGCACTGCCTGCTCGAGACCCCGATCCGCACGCACTGCGTGGGTGGGGTTCGGGGAGTTGGCGACGGCGACCCACCGGACGCCATTCCACGGCGCAAGCTCCTGCTCAGCCAGTTCCGGGAAGATCCAGCGGTTACCGGCGTCCGCTGCAGCGTCGAGGACGGCGCGCCCCACCGCCACGTGATCCGGGGTGTTCCAGGTACCCGACCCCCAGGTCGCATGGTGGTTCAGGGTGATCAGCAACTCGGGCCGGTGACGACGGATGGCTGCGGCGATGTCGCGACGCAGCGAGATGCCATACTCGATCGTGCCATCCCGGTGGTCGAGGAACTCCACCACGCGGACACCGACGACGGCGGCACTGGCACGCTCCTCTTTCTCCCGCAGCGGTCCAGATTCAGCCGGCGCCAGCGTGTCGATGCCCGCTTCGCCGCGTGTGGCGAGGACATAGGCGATCTCACGGCCGTCCTGGATCCAGGATGCGACAGCAGCCGAGCACCCATACTCCAGATCATCAGGGTGGGCCACCACGGCAAGGGCACGCTGCCAGTCGGCTGGCATCGGCTGCAGGGGCGGGAGATTCGAATCGGTCACAGTACCTGCTTTCATGGATTGTTCCGGTGGTGGTGCGAGAACGGCCGGCTGGGCTGAGGACCGCCGGCACTGCGACAGGGCTTGACAGATAGACCAGACCGAGGGTTCTCGTGTGACGAATTTCCCGCCCGGCCTGCCCTGCGACGGCCGCCCGGACACCCCACCGAAGCGTCGACCTCAGCCAGGGTCAGCCCACGGCTCAGCGGCGGCCGGCGCTGGGCCGCCTGTGGGCCGTCCCAGGACGGCCGACGACGACAGATGACGACAGCCGACGCCGGCCTTCCCCTGCTCAGCAAAGGTGCTTTGGGTACCGGCGCAGGTGCCCATCAGGGAAGCAGAGTTGAGGAAGCACAGGTCAACACGATGGACCTGTCTCGCCTACATCGATAACTGACGTCGGCAAGAGCGCAGTTGTCACATCACGCTGGTCTCGTCGGTCAGTCCGAAGACAACGATTGCCGCCCGCAGCACAAGCCGCCAATGGCCCGTGACTCGCTGACAAGGACAACACATGACTACTGAGTCCGCCGAGACGAGCGGAACCAACCGTCGCACGTTCCTGAGACGCGCGTCGGTCGCCGCGGCAGTTCCCACCGCCGCCTCGCTGCTCGGCGGCCTGCCGGGCACCGCTGCCGCGGCCGACCTGCCCCGCCTTCCCGACTACGCGCCGATCCCTTCCGCATCGGTCGGGCCCGCCCTCAACGCGGACGGCTACTTTGTCGGACAGATCAAGGGCAACCTGTACTGGGTCACCGACTCCTACTACCAGGCCATGTTCCTCACCACGCGGGACGGCGTCGTGCTCGTCGATGCCCCGCCCACCATCGGGCACAATCTGCTGCGGGCCATCGAGGAAGTGACCCGCGCCAACGGCAGGCCCTCCAAGGTCACGCACCTGGTGTACTCCCACTCTCACACCGACCA